>JALYUD010000051.1 GCA_030853905.1 Vulcanimicrobiota bacterium | reverse complement strand
CTTGTCACCTCGGGTTCGTCAAGGATCGCGACGGCGCCGCCGCTGCTTCCGAGCGCACGGCACATCAGCTTGCCCGCCTGCGCGCCGCCCTGCACGTTGTCGCTTGCAATGTGCGAGACGACCTTGCCCTTCTTGGACGCATTCGCGATGTCGGCGGTAAACACCGGGATGTGCGCGTTGTTGGCCTCCGCGATCGCGCTGCCAATTGCCTGCGAATCGTACGGCGTCAACACGATCGCCGCGACCTTCTGCGAGATGAAGTCTTCGACTTGGCTCTGCTGTTTGGAGTTGTCGCGGCTGGCGTCGACCACGTCGACGGTGTAGCCGTATTTCGCCGCCTCCGCTTTCATGCCCGATTCCATCTGTTGATAGAACTGCGCTTCGCGGTTCTGAATCGAAACGCCGATCGTCTTGCCGCCCGCGGCGGCAGAACTCGCCGAACCCGAAGCCCCCGACGACGAATTCGAGTTCGAACCCGAACAACCGGCACACGCGACAAGCAGCGCGGCAACAAACGCAAAACGAATATTCAAATGCGGTCCGACCCCCCGCCGCGCATGATGCGCGTATCCGCGCCCGGAGCCCTGCGAGGGAGGGTCACCGACGAAGGACACCGGGATGGATTGGCAGGCAGGTATCAGGCCGGCTGATTGCTTTTCCATTCTATCGGCCGGGCGCCCACTCCCTATCGAGGACGTCCTCCGTCGTACCGAGGGGAGCAGCATCCCAAAAACAGGGAATTTATTATCCACATTTCGACGCCGTCGCCCTGTGCAATATGTGGACAGACACGGTAAATCCTTAGCGGTCGCGTTCCGCCGGTCGCCACCCGGTCTTCGTCCCGGGCACTGACCGGCCGACCATCTTGCGCCCGTCCGGCACGTCGCGATAGCGGGACGTGATTGCTCTCGCTCACAGCACATCGATGCTCGGGATCGACGGGTACGTCGTCCGCGTCGAGGCCGACAGCGCGCCAGGGACCCCTAACTTCAGTCTTATCGGGTTACCGGACCGTGCCTTGAATGAAGCCCGCGAACGGGTCCGGGCGGCCGTCGTCAATTCGGGCTATCCCTTCCCGGCCGGACGGGTCCTGGTCAACTTAGCGCCGGCCCATATCCGCAAGGTCGGGCCTGGCTTCGACCTTCCGATCGCGCTTGCGCTCCTGGGGCTTGATGAGCACGTCGACACGTTGGCGCTACAACGCTACGTCGCCCTCGGTGAACTTGCGCTCGACGGCAGCGTTCGCGCGACGCGCGGAGTGTTGCCGATGGCGATCGCCGCGCGCAACGCCGGTTTCGACGCACTGCTGGTGCCATGCGCGAACGCCGCTGAGGCAGCGCTCGTCGAAGGCGTGCACGTCTATAGCGTTCGCTCACTACACGAGGCCGTCGCGGCCCTGCGCGGGCATGCTGAAAAGTTTCGCCACATACGCGGCGGCGCGCAACCGCCCGCCGCCCACACACGGAACGACTTCAGTGATGTTCGCGGACAGAACGTTGCCAAACGCGCCCTCGAGATCGCCGCGGCCGGCGGCCATAACCTGATGCTCGTCGGTCCGCCGGGTTGCGGCAAGACGATGCTCGCGCGTCGCCTTCCGTCGATTCTTCCGGCGATGTCGCCGAGCGAAGCGCTCGACGTCACGAAGGTCTACAGTGTCGCCGGACTTCTCGGCGACGACGCCGGAGTCATCACCGCGCGACCCTTTCGTGCGCCGCATCATACGATCTCCCAGATCGCGCTCTGCGGCGGCGGTTCGGCGCCGCGCCCAGGCGAGATATCGCTCGCTCAACACGGCGTGCTCTTCCTCGACGAACTGTTGGAATTCTCACGCGCGGCACTCGAAGTAATGCGCCAGCCGCTCGAAGAAGGAACGATTACGATCGCGCGTGCTGCGGGCGCTTTCACATATCCGGCGCGGTTCACCCTGGTCGCATCGATGAATCCCTGTCCGTGCGGTTTTCGGGGAACGCGCATGAACGATTGCCGCTGCGACGACGCAGCGGTCGCGCGCTACGTCGCCAAGATGTCCGGCCCGCTGCTCGACCGCGTCGATCTGCACGTCGACGTCGCATATCTACCGTTTGACGAGATGATGACGCGAGCGCTCGGTGAGAATTCGGCAGCGATCCGCGCTCGGGTCGAAGCAGCGCGTGTTCTGCAAAACGAGCGCTATGCAGGCACGATGTACCGCTCCAACGCCTTCGTCGCGGACGCCGACGTCAGACGCTTTTGCGCCCTCGACGACGGCGCGACGGCGTTGCTTCGCGCGGCATCCGTTAAGGGGCACCTCTCCGCCCGCGCGCTCGACCGTATCGCCCGCGTAGCCCGCACGATCGCCGATCTCTCCGGCGCACGCGATCTCGCCGCGACGCACGTCGCCGAAGCGATCGGCTATCGTTCGCTCGAACGTCACGGCTTGGCGGCGTAGACCCACGTTGTGCGTCGTGCCACGCGATCTGTGCTTAAGATCCTCAGTGCTGCGCTCGTCGATTTGTTAGGCCAGGGCCCGAGCGATACGCCGAACGGCGACACCGAAACGCGCGGCACGGCTAACCGGCGGCTTCGGCCGGTGCGGCGCCGCGCTTTTTCGGTTTGCGCATGAAAAAGACGAGCGGCATGAACAGCGCGGCGACGACTGCGATCACAAAGGTGGCGTCGGCGTAGGCGAGGATCGCGGCCTGCAGGTTGACGATTCCGGCGAGCCCAGCGACGCTGCCGTGCTGTAAGTACTGCTGAACGGTGGGACTCGAGCGGGTGATGGCCGCGCCCAGGATTGCGGAATGGAACGACCAGCGGCGGTCGATCAGCACGTCGAGCGCGGCGATGGCGACCGAGCCGCCGAGCTGCAACGCCAGGGTCGTAAAGGCGCTGGCCTTGGGGCCCTCTTGCGGCGTCGTCGCGCCGAGCACCGCGATCGTCAGCGGTACGAACAACATCGCGGCACCCGCTCCGACCAAAACGAGCGCGAGTGCAAACGTCCAGAAACCGGACTGGTCCGTCGTGACCAGTGCCTGAATCCCAGTGCCGGCGGCGAGCAACACGAAACCGCCGGCCAAGAAATAGCGCGGATCGAAGCGCGCGACGAGCCGCACCATCAAAGGGGTAAATAACGCGATCGGAATCGCGCGTATGATGAACAGCTCGCCGCTCAAGGTCGGAGTGAACCCGAGGGGACCTTGCGTGACTTGCGGCAAGGTATACGTCGAACCGAAGATGACCATTCCAAGTGCGAGCGCGAGCAGCGTTCCCGCCGAGACGGAGCGATTGCGAAGCACGTGCAGATCGACGATCGGCTTTTCCGTCCCGAACAACTCCCACAGGACGAAGGCGACGAGACTCGCCACGCAGATCACGGTTGCGACGACGATCGTCGCGTCGGAAAACCAATAGTTGCGCTCCCCTTCGGTCAGGACGTATTGCATCGTTCCGAGGCCGACCGCAAGCAAGACGAGACCGATGAAGTCGACCGCCGCTTTACGCGCCTTCACCGGGTCGCGCAGCAACGTGAACATCAAGAGCGCCGATAGAATTCCGGGCCCGACGTTGATATCGAACACCCAGTTCCAGGAAGCGTTGTCGACCAGAATCCCGCCGAGCGGCGGCCCGAGCGCCGGGCCCAAGATCGCCCCGAGCGCAAAGATGCCTTGACTGACGCCGAGCTTGTTCGGCGGAAACGTGTCGCGCAGAACCGATTGTCCGGTCGCGAGCAGGCCGCCGCCGAACAGGCCTTGGATGAAGCGCCACATGATCAGGAAGTTGAGATCGGTTGCCACGCCGCACATGACCGAGGCCAAGGTAAACCCGACGATCGAGGCGACATAATAATTCTTGCGCCCGAAGCGGTTTTGCAACCACGGCGTGATCGGAATGACGATGATCGCCGCGATGATGTACGACGTGACGATCCACGTCGCTTGGTCCTGACCCGCGCCCAGATTGCCTTGGATGTTCGGCAGCGCGACGTTCACGATCGTCGAATCGAGCGTCTGCATCAGCGACGCGGCCATCACGCCGATCACGATCAACAGCAAGCGAAATCCGCGTTCGGAAACGTCGGCATACGCCGAGCCCGGCCCAAGTTGCGCGCTTGCCATTGAGCGTTCTCTTCGCGCCGTACGTATGAGGGCTCCCACCCGCGCCGCCGCAGCGCAGTCAGTGGGAGGCACGGCACTGCCGTGCGACGGCCGGATTTCCCCGGCGCGCGTCTCCGGCCGGCGCGCCGGTCAACGTTTCGATGCGCAGCACGGCGTCGTCACCGAGGCGTTGGTGCTCCTCGGCGATCTCGATCCGGAGCGGATCGGTCCGAACCTCGCCCACGCGACGCACTACGAGCCGACGCCCATCGCAGACTTGGCGCGACTCCTCGCGCACGTTCCGTTTCCGCTCGAAAGGGCGACGTTCGTCGATCTCGGCGTCGGCATGGGGCGAGCGGCCTTGCTTGCCGCGATGCGGCCGTTCAAAGCGATCGTGGGCGTCGAGATCTCGCCTGCGCTGGCGGTAATCGCGCGGCAAAACCTGGCTGCCGCGCCGCCCCGAATCTTCCGCTGCCGCGACGTCCGGATCGTCTGCGCGGACGCCGCCGCGTACCACTTTCCGCGCGGCGATCTCGTCGTGTATCTCTACAATCCCTTCGATGGCGCCGTCCTTGCGCCGATCGTCGCGCGGCTCGCCGGCCGTTCTCAAACGCAGCTTGCCATCGTCTACCACACGCCCGTCGAGCGCAACATGATCGAAGCGCACGGCGCATTCGAACTGATCGGCGAGGAAGGCTGCGGCGTCATCTACCGTCTCACCCCCGCAGCAGATGCGTCAGCGTGACGCCGCATCCGAACATACGCCGTACGACGCGCCTGAGCAGCGTCTTTCAGAGCGGAGCCGACATCCACAGCTGCATGTATTTCGAATGGCGCTGTTCGGATGGCACCTCTTAACCTGACGAGCATTTCCCCGGATACGCCTTCATATGGCGTGCTCGCTTACGAAACGGGCAGCAACGCTCCGTGCAGTTGCGGGACGCCGTCACCCTCGAGGTAACGGGCAAGCTCCGTGATGGCGAATTGCACGCCCGTGTGAAACGGGCCGAAGGCGGCGTAGCGCGCACTAGCTTCGTCGAAGCGCATTTCGTAGATCAGCCGCTTGAAGACGAGCGGGTCGTCGGCGTATAAATCGACGCCCCACTCCCAATCGTCGAAGC
>JALYUD010000027.1 GCA_030853905.1 Vulcanimicrobiota bacterium | reverse complement strand
CATGCGCTGCATTTGCGCCAGTGCTACGAGGGAGACGCCACGGCCCGTCGCTTCGACGCGTCCTTTCGAACCGCCGATTTCGAGCGGCTTGCCGGTGACGACGCCCGGCACGTGTTGACGCGTGTGCATGCTGTACGTATCCATGAACCACGCCATGATCTGCGGCGTCGTGCCGACGTCCGGCGCCGGTACGTCCTTGTCGGGGCCGACGACCTCGACGAGTTCGGCCGCGTAGCGGCGCGTGATGCGCTCCAATTCCCCTCTGGAGAGGGTCGTCGGGTCGCAGGTGACCCCGCCCTTGCCCCCGCCGAACGGCAGATCGACGACGGCACACTTCCACGTCATCCAAAAAGCGAGCGCCGTCACTTCGTCGAGGGTGACGCCGGGATGGAAGCGGATTCCACCCTTGGCCGGTCCGCGCGCAAAGTTGTACTGCACCCGGTACCCGGTAAAGACTTCCATCTCGCCGTTGTCGCGTGTGAACGGAATCGCAAAGATGATCTGTCGTGAAGGTTTGGTCAGCAGCCGGCGGATACCCGGATCGAGATCGAGCAACGCGGCCGCCTCATTGAAATACGCGATCGCATCGCCGAAGACCGAAACTTCCCGCACAGCTGAGATCATAAGTCGCTCAAAATCCCCCACAACGGCATGATCGGGTCGTTCAAACCCTTTACCCTCGTCGTCAAAATCTTCCCCCGGAAGCCGCCTACGGCGCCTTCCGGCGACCTCAATTTAAAATCTGCCCCGTAGCGCCGGCGCAAACCGATTCGTTCAAACGTTGAAGCGAAAGTTGACGACGTCGCCCTCCTGCATTACATACTCCTTACCCTCGCTGCGCAGCAGGCCCGCGCCCTTGATCGCGTCCATCGTCCGCAGCCGCGCGTAGTCGTCGTACGAGACGATCTCAGCGCGGATAAAGCCGCGCTCGATATCGGAGTGAATCTTTCCCGCCGCCTGCGGCGCTTTGGTCCCGCGCTCGATCGTCCAGGCGCGCGTTTCCTTTTCACCCGCCGTCAAAAACGTCATCAGCCCGAGGAGTTCATAACTGCTCAGGATCAGCTGGTCAAGACCGCTGCGGTCGATGCCCAACTCCGCACGAAATGTCTTCGCTTCAGGCTCGTCCAGGCCGGCCAGTTCGGCTTCGATCTGGCCGCAGAACGAAATCGCGCGACTTCCTTCAGCGTGCGCGAAATCGAACACACGCTGTGCCAGGAGTCCGGGCCGAGCGACCGCCTCCTCATCAACGTTTGCGACGTAGAGTAACGGCTTGGCGGTCAGCAGAAAACTTTCGCGCGCCAGTTCCCGTTCCGGCGAATCGGGGGCGAACGAACGGGCAGGCGCTCCCTCTTCCAGCGCCGCTTGCAGGCGTTTGCCGGCGGCGAGAGCCGGGCCGATTTTGGGATTGACGCGCGCCTCGCGCTCCAGCCGCTCGACGCGCTTGCCGAGCGTCGCCAGGTCCGCCAGCGCCATCTCGACGTTGACGATTTCGACGTCGCGGAGCGGATCGGGACCGCCCTCGACATGGGCGACGTCGTCATCCTCAAAGCAGCGCACGACCATCGCGACCGCATCAGCCTCGCGGATATGGCCCAGGAACGCGTTGCCGAGCCCGGCCCCCGTACTCGCTCCCCGCACGAGCCCGGCGATGTCGACGAAGCGCATCGTCGCGCGCATGATACGTCGCGAGTCGTTGAGCTCGGAGAGCACGTCCAAGCGCTCGTCGGGGACGGGCACTTCCCCGACGTTGGGCTCGATCGTCGCGAACGGGTAGTTCGCCGCCAGCGCCTGCGCCGAGCGCGTCAGCGCGTTGAAGATCGTCGATTTACCGACGTTGGGCAGACCGACGATGCCGCATGAGAGTGCCAAGGCGACGCTGCCCGTTCGTGCGGAGCACGGAATCGTCCTGGACGCGTAGAACTTTGCCGCATGCGCCAGATGAAGGTCGACAAGCTTGGCATCGATCTGCTGACCCACGACCCCGTCGTAATTCTCAAAGACCTCGAAGGGAAGCGTTACCTGCCGATCCTGATCGGTCCGTTCGAAGCGACCGCGATCGCTCTGGCGCTCGAGGGAACGGCCGTCCCCCGCCCGCTGTCGCACGATCTGATGCGCACGATGCTCGAATCACTGCACGGCTCGCTCGAACAGATCGTCATCCACGACATCAAGGAATCGACGTTCTTCGCCAAATTGATCGTACGCCAGAACGGCGACACGCAGGAGATCGATGCGCGTCCTTCGGACGGAATCGCACTAGCGTTGCGCATGCGTGCCCCGATCTTCGTCTCCGATAAGATCGTGCTGGAGGAGACGGTCGTCGACAAAAAGAGCGAAGTCGAGGACACCGAGCGTTTCAAGCAGTTCATCTCGGAGCTCAAACCGAGCGATTTCAAAGAGTAGTGGCGCGCGACGAGGCCGCGATCGGCATCTTCGGCGGATCGGGATTCTACTCGCTCCTGGAAGGCGCGCGCGAAGCGTGGGTCGAGACGCCCTACGGCATGCCGAGCGATAAGGTCGCGCTGGGCGAGATCGCGGGCAAGCGTGTCGCGTTTTTGCCGCGTCACGGGCGCGATCATCGCTATCCTCCGCACGCGATCAACTATCGCGCCAACGTCTGGGCGATGAAGCAACTCGGCGTCGAGCGGATCATCGGCCCGACCGCGAGCGGCTCCCTGCGGCGCGAGATCGAACCGGGGCACGTGGTCGTCGCTGATCAGCTGGTCGACCGCACGAAGGGCCGTGCGGATACGTTCTACGACGGGCCCGTCACGACACACGTCAGTTTCGCCGACCCATACTGTCCGCAACTGCGGCCGCTTGCAAGCGCGGGGCTCGAATCGCTCGGCATCACGACCCATGGCGCAGGGACGGTCGTCGTCATTGCCGGCCCGCGCTTCTCGACGCGCGCCGAATCGCGCTCGTATCAAGATGCCGGCTGGGAGGTGATCAACATGACGCAATATCCCGAGTGTTACCTGGCGCGCGAACTCGAAATGTGCTACGTCAACATTTCATTGATCACCGATTACGACGTCGGCCTACCGGGCACGCAACCGGTGACGCATGCCGACGTCATGGCCGTGTTCGCGCGCAACACCGAGCGCCTCAAGGCCGCGATCGGAACGATCGTCGAGGAGATTCCGAACGAGCGAACCTGCGATTGCGGCAACACGTTACGCGGTGCGCGTTTGTGAGGCGTTCCACCGGAAAACTGGAAGCCTCCACCTACCTGCGTGCGTTCCCGTTGCTGATTCGCCATCCCCAGATCGCGCTTGCGCCGTTCGTCGCGTCGGTCGCCGAAGTCGTGCTCTACAAGGTACTGCCGGGCGGTAGCGGCGCCGGATTTCTCGGCTCGGCCAATTCGAGCATTGCGGGTTTGGTCGCGCAGTTGATCGCCTTCTTCGGTTTGTCGGTGGCGCTGATCGTAGCCGACGCCGCGTGGCGACGCGACCGCGCTCCCTTCGACGACGCCTGGGAGGAAGCACGCCGCAAAGCGGGCGACATCTTGTTTGCGTCCTTCGGCTTGGGTTTCGTCCTGTATATTGCGAGCTTGGTGGGCTCGTTTCTCGGGTTCGCGGGCGCGATCGCACTCGGCCTGATTGCGAACTTCTTCTTCATCTACACGTTGCCGGCTGCGGCCATCGGCGGTCTGCCCGGCGCGGCCGCGCTCAACAATTCGGTCGAACGCGCGCGCAGCGCGCCGTTACCGACGGCGATCGTTACCGCCGTGTACTTGTTCGCTTTTCTGTACGTTCCAAGTCTCGTAACCGGTGCCGTACAACCCTTTCTGCTCACCGCCAACCTGCCTGCGCCGGACATCATCTCGACGCTCGTCGTCGCCGCGGTCAAAGCGATCGTCTCCGGTTACGTCGCGCTCGTGCTCGCCAAGACATACGCCGTCGTCTCCTACGGCCGCTCGTCGGCCCGTTGGTAATCGCGCGCGGCGACTTTTCAGCCGTTTTGACGTTGCCGCTTATGTCCAGGCGTCACTGCGGAGCGCGCCGTCCCCAGGACGATCACGACGCGAGTTGCATGCGTAGGTAATCGACGATCAGGCCGGCCGAGACGTTCGTGTGGGCGAGGCGCTCGGCTTCGCCGATGCCGCTGAGCAGGGCCACGATTGCCGGCAGCTTCCGCTGGGGCAGCGATTCTAGACGATCGCGCTGGTCCGCAGCGAGCAGCGGCGTGCGGCTTTTTTCGAGGGTGAGGACGGCCCAGTCGCGCGCCGCGACGCGAGCCAATTCGATCAGGTCGAGGACGAACTCGCGCTTGTCTGCGCCTGAGAGGCTGCGATCATCGAGGCGTAGGAACGCGGCATCGGGACGAGCGCCGCGCGCTGCCTGCGCGAACCAAGCAAAGGCTGCGTTCCGAAACCCGTTGTGGTCGTCGTCGAGCACCGAACGCGCCCGGGCGATGCTGCCGAGGGAAGCGGCGGCCGCAACATTCGCGCGTTCGGGAGCGACGCCGGCACGCAGCAGAACTCGCTCGACATCGACCGACGCCAGCGGCGAGAACGCAATCTCGACGAAGCGCGAGCGGATCGTCGTCAAAAGCGAACCCGCTGCGCTCGTCGTCAGCACGACGATGACGCCCGCCGGCGGTTCCTCGAAGAACTTCAGCAGCGCGTTGGCGGCTTCGTGCGTGGCGAACGCGACGTCGCCCAGCAGGACGATCCGATAGCGGCTGCGATAGCCGTGCAGCGAAAGTTCGCGTACGAGATCGCGGGCAGTCAACTCGGCGTCGTGCACGGCACTCCCCGCGTCCTTGCCGATCTTGATCGTTCCCTCGGACTCGACGAAATCCGGATGCGTTCGTGCTGCAAACAGCCGGCACGCGGTGCACTGGTTGCAGTAGCCGAGCAGGGTCGATTTCGGCGTCTCGCACAGCAGTGACTGCGCGAGGCGCCGGGCGAATGTTTTCTTGCCGACGCCCGCCGGGCCGGTGAAGAGATAGCCGTGGCTCAAACGATCGAGCGACAATGCGGAAAAAAAGCTCAGCGGCGCGCGCGCACCGACGACGTCGAACTCGCCCTCGATCGACATCACCCTGCTGATGCCGATACGATCGCCGATAAGGCTATCATCGTCGCGAAACCGTTGCCGCGATTCACGCGAAAGACCTGGCTTCGATCGCTTGCCACGCCACATTGCTTAGCTCCGTCGCCGTGAGCGTGCCGTCGAGCGTGGCGAAGGACGGATCGCCGGCAGCCAATGCGACATAACCGTTGCGGACGCGCGTATGGAAGGCATCATCTTCGCGCTCGAGCCGATCCTCATCTGCGGCGCTGCGGGCGCGTGCGGCGACCCGCTCGCGCGATACGGTAAGCGGCACGTCCAGAAGCAAAGTCAGGTCGGGCCGCCGCCCAGCCGTCGCGACAATCGCGAGAGCCTGCAGCGTCGGCAGGTCGATGCCGCGGCCGTAGCCCTGATACGCCAGCGTCGCCGCGCTAAAGCGGTCGGATAGAATCCACGTCCCCGCCGCAAGCGCCGGCTCGATCACTTCACGAACGTGCTGCGCTCGTGCGGCGTTGACGAGCAGCGCTTCGGCGATCGGATCGATCCGTAACCCCGGCTCGATGAAAATCTCGCGCAAGCGATCGCCGAGCAGGGTGCCCCCAGGCTCGCGCGTGGCGATGACACGTACGCCGCGTTCTTGCAAACGCACCGTGAGGGCGGAGAGCAACGTGGACTTTCCGCTGCCTTCGATGCCTTCGACGCAGATGAAGCGCGCTACGCCGATGCTCCGGTCCCGTACGGCAGATCATTGCTGCGGAAGAACAGAACGCGGCGGTTGGGTTCAAGCCCGGTGCTGCGCGACATGACTCGGTGCTGCTCGGCAAGCTGATGCTGCATGCGCCGCACGTAGGATGTTTGCGGCGTCAATTCGACCGGCCGATTGTCGAGCAGCACCTTGTAGATCGCTTCACTCGCTTCGCGCAGTGCAACCGCTTCGGTATCGATGGACGGCAGTGCGAAAATGTCCTTGAGCGCGTTTATGATCTGCGCCGTCGTATTCGTCTTGACCGAATAGATCGGAACGTTCTCGCTTGCGATCGAGGTCAGTTTTTCGGATTCTTTACGTTCGAGCGACTTGAGCGTCAGCACGACGTCGGCCTCATCCCATTTGCGGGCGATCGACGCATTGACGCTGAGGTTGGCGACCGCCCGTTCGATCTTGTTGCGCGAGACGCCGTACGGAAAGAGCGCGACGTGTCGGCCCTCGCGCTCCTCGCGGCGTTCGTCGAATTCGCCGCTGCGCATCGCTGCCGTGAACTCGCCTTCGGCCATGCTGCGCGCAACCGCTGCCGCGGGCAACGAACGCTTGGGAACGGCGATTCCGACCGCTTCCGCGACGACTTGTACCCCGGAAGACGTGCGAACGCGCACCTCGGGTTGCGGCTGGTAGCCGCGCAGCAGCGCGTCGACGGTGTCGGCGACGTTCTGATAGA
Organism: Vulcanimicrobiota bacterium; assembly: GCA_030853905.1. Classification (GTDB taxonomy): domain Bacteria; phylum Vulcanimicrobiota; class Vulcanimicrobiia; order Vulcanimicrobiales; family Vulcanimicrobiaceae; genus Nyctobacter. Next base: position 2,164 of record JALYUD010000027.1, on the reverse strand, counting down.
TCGAGAGGCGGTTGCGGTCGTTGATCTCGATCAGCACCTCGAAGGTCGGCGGCGCTTTGCGTTCGAGTACCGTCTTGCGTGTGCCGCGCCGGCGCGCTTCCTCGTCGGACAGCGTTACGGTGCTGATTCCCCCGACCAAGTCCGAGAGGGTCGGGTTCATCAATAGGTTTTCGAGCGTGCGGCCGTGCGCGGTGCCGATCAGCTGCACCCCCCGCTCGGCGATCGTGCGAGCCGCCTCGGCCTCGGCCGCGGTACCGATCTCGTCGATCACGATCACCTCGGGCATGTGGTTTTCGACGGCTTCGACCATGACGTTGTGCTGCAACGCGGGGTCGGCGACTTGCATGCGCCGCGCGTGCCCGATACCGGGATGCGGAATGTCGCCGTCGCCGCCGATTTCATTCGACGTGTCCACGATCACCACGCGCTTTCGATCGTCGGAAAGCACGCGCGCGCACTCCCGCAGAATCGTCGTCTTACCGACGCCCGGCGCGCCGAGCAGACAGAATGACCGTCCGCTGCGCACGACGTCGAGGATGATGTCGACGGTGCCGACGACGGCGCGACCGACGCGGCAGGTCAGCCCGACGATCTTGCCCGCCCGGTTACGGATCGCCGAGACGCGGTGCAAGGTCTGTTCGATGCCCGCCCGATTATCCGCCCCGAAGGCAGACAGCCGCGAGCTGACGTGCGCGAGATCTTCGAACGTGACGTTCGTGTCGGCGAGATAGACGAAGTCGTCCGGAAACCGAGCCTCGGGTTGGCGGCCGACGTCGAGCACGACTTCGACCAACGTATCGAGATTCGGAAGCCGCACGAGCGCCTGCCGAATCGGCAGCGGGAAGATGTCGAGAAGCTGGCTCAGTTCCCAGTGCGAAGAGACTGACTCGGCCTTAACCGCCAATTCGCATCCTCACTGATTTCATCGTACTACCCGGATCGTGCGAAGTTCCGAATCGTAGGGGCCCTGCATCCGCACCCCGGCCTTTTTTTCGAGATCGAGGTAGTCGACCACCTCGGGCGTGATCTCTTCACCGGGTGAGATGACCGGGATTCCCGGCGGGTACGGGGTGATCACTTCGGCGCAGATGCGTCCGGCGCTTTCCTTGAACCGCACCATTTCGGTCGGCGCCAAGAATGCGTCGCGCGGGTTCATGCGGATCGGCGGGGTCTTCGGCAGGTTATACGTTCCGCTTTGCAGGCGGCGCTCCAAGACGCCCGATGGGGAGAATACGTCGATCGGGCGATCTTCACGCGCGAGCTCTCTGACGCCGTAAACGAGGCGATCGGCGGCTTCTTGGGTCGTTCCGATCGTAAAGAGCGCCAGGCAGTTGAACAGGTCGGCCAGCTCGCACTGCACGTTGTAACGACGCCGCAGAATCTCTTCGGCTTCGTAGCCCGTGTAGCCGAGGTGCTTGACCGTGATCGTAATTTTGGTCGGGTCGAAGGCGAACACGCCGGGCTTGCCGCCCTGCTCTTCGCCGACGCACAAGACGCCGTCGATCGCATTGAGCCGGCGGCGCGTATCACTTGCGAGTTCGATCGTTTGCGAAAGGAGCGCACTCCCTTCGACCGCCATCTGGCGGCGAGCTACGTCGAGCGAGGCAACGAGTACGAGATTGGGCGACGTCGACAGAAACAGTTTGACGACCGCCTTGAGCCGATCGAGTTTGATGCGCTCGCTCCGCTCGTGCAGCATCGCCGTCTGCGACAGGCTGCCGAGCATCTTATGCGTCGAATTGATGGCGAGGTCCGCGCCCGCTTCGAGCGCGTCGATCGGAAGCGCGGGGTGAAAGTGGAAGTGCGGTCCCCACGCTTCGTCGACGAGCAGCGGCTTCCCACGTTCGTGCGCGATTGCGGCGATCGATTCCAGGTCGGCGGCGACGCCGTAATAGGTTGGGCTCACGATGTAAACGGCCGCGATGTCAGGATGCGCGTCGAGCGTCGCACGGACGGTTTGTGGCGTGACCGTGTGGTCGGTGTGCAGCGCTTCGTCGACTTCGGGCGCCATCCAGATCGGGAATGCGCCGCTCATGATCAATCCGCCCATCGCACTTTTGTGGGCGTTGCGCGGAATCGCGATTTTTCCACCGGGATCGACGGCGGCCATCATCATGATTTGATTGCCGCTAGTCGAACCGTTGATGAGGAAGAACGAATGATC
>JALYUD010000183.1 GCA_030853905.1 Vulcanimicrobiota bacterium | reverse complement strand
CGACTCGACGAATTCGCATCCTCAGCATTTTCGCAAGGACAGGCGACGAGCGCTTGAAGATCATCTATACGCGCGGCAACCGGACCGAAACTCTTGCATCGATTTCGACCCTGCGCAAGATTCTGGGCCGTTTCGTCCGGCATCGCGTCTTCTACGAAGTATCGTCGCGCAACAAGCGCGGCCACGAATTCTTCTCGGTGAAGAACTCGTTCGTGGTCGGTTCGATCGAAGTCGTCAACCGCGACTACCTGACGATCACCGTTTTCGATGCTCACAATTCCTCGCACAGCATCGAGATTCTCAATCCGTCGGCCTTACGCATCTACGATGAAACGATGGGCAAGGGCTTCGCCGTCTCGTTCCTGAGTGAAGCGCCGGGCGACCTCGAGGCGCGCTGTTACTTGCGCGACGAGGGGAGCGACGGCGACGGTCCCCTGGAACGCAGTGAACTCGAACGGATCTCGCTGCCGCAACTCTTCGATTACGTCGAGGAGATCACGCACGGTCGGCGGCTCGCCGGCCCTCGAGCCGAGCCGCCACTCGCCAGGCTCTGACGGCCTGGGCGCGGCGACCGGTACGCCGCAAGGCGACGCCGAGGTTGCGGTAGGCGCCGGCATAAGCCGGGTCCGCCGACAGCGCCGCGCGATAATGATCGACGGCATCGCGCGCCTCGCCGTCCTCGAGCAGCAGGTTGCCGATGTTGGTCAGCGCCGGCGCATACCGCTCGTCATGCTCGAGCGCTTCGCAGAAGGCGTCCAGTGCTTCCGCACGACGCTGCAGTGCGATCAGCGCAACCCCGCGTTTGTTGGAAGCCGCCGCGCTGGGCACCGCCGCCGCGAATTCCTCCAACGCCTCTTCGCAGCGGTCCCTGGCGAGCGCCGCCAAGCCGCGTTCGTACGGGGCCGCGGCCGCAGCGCGGGCAGGGCGCCGGCCAAGCGCAGCAATGAGCGCGCGAAGGGCGAACATCGGCCCGAATAACGTGCTGCGCATCGACATCCTCACGCTCTTTCCCGAGATGTTCGGCCCCCCGCTCGGGCTCTCCATTCTCGGCCGCGCTCACGCGCGCGGGTTGGTGAACATCGCGCTCCACTCGCTGCTCGACACGCTCGACCGCAACGAACGCGCCGACGATCGACCGTTCGGCGGCGGCCCCGGCATGGTGCTGCGCATCGAGCCGCTGGCACGGCTGCTCGATGCGATCCTGACCGCCGCAGAACCCGGCGAACGTCGCGCGATCGTCGTCACGACGCCGGCCGGCACACCTTTCGCGCACTCGCTCGCGCAGCGATTCGCGGGCCTCGACCGCTTGGTGCTGGTGTGCGGCCACTACGAGGGCGTCGACGAACGGCTGGTCGCGCTCTACGGCGCCGAAGAGGTCTCGCTCGGCGATTTCGTTATGACCGGCGGCGAGATTCCCGCGCTGGCCGTCCTCGACGCGACGGTCCGGCTGGTAGCCGGGGCGATCAACCCCGAATCGCTATGCAACGAATCGTTCACCGACGGTACCCTGGACGCGCCGGCCTACACGCGCCCGGCCAACTTCCGCGGCGTCGACGTTCCCGAGGTCCTACTCTCGGGCGATCACGCACGGATCGCCGCCTGGCGCCGCGAGCAGTCGCGCGCCCGAACCGCCGCCCGCCGCCACGACCTGCACAACGACGACGACAGCGCAAAGTCGCAGTAGGTTAAATCGCCTCGCGCAAATCGTAGAGTATCGTCGGCTTGCGCAGCATGACCAGGCCGAGAATCGCAATAGTCCTAACGTGAGCCAATTGCTATGGGGGCGGTCCCGTGATACTATCGCATGGTTGTCCGGTCGGCCGCATGATTGCGGCGCGAGCCGCCGGAAGCGGGATGTCGTTCCGCGCGGTGACGCTGGACGGATTAGCCGAAGGCCGCAGCCGAGAATCGCGAAGGAACCATGAACGTCATCGATCTGCTCGAAAGAGAACAGCGGAAATCTGCCGTGCCCGGTTTCCGTCCCGGCGACACGGTCAAAGTCTATTCGAAGGTCGTCGAAGGCGGCAAAGAACGCACGCAGATGTTCGAAGGCGTCGTGACGGTTCGCCGCGGCGGTGCGATCGGCGAAACGATCACCGTGCGCCGCGTGTCACACGGCGTCGGCGTCGAGAAATCGTTCTTGTTGCACAGCCCCCGAGTCGAACGCGTTGAAGTGACCAAGCGCGGTATCGTGCGTCGCAGTCGCCTCTACTATTTGTCCGAGAAGGTCGGGAAAGCGGCGCGCATCAAGGAAAAGAAGGTAGCGCGCACGTCCTCGTGACGCCGCTCGAACTCTTCGGACTCATCTGCATCCTCGGGGTCATCCGACTGGTCATGACGTTGAGTCCGTTCACCGCAGGTGGCCGCGCAAACGCGACCCTGGCCGCTCCGAAATGGCGGCGAGTTGCGCCCGAAGCGCCGTCGTTCTCCGTCGTCGTCAAGGAATATCTCGACGCGTTCATCGTAGCCGGGCTCGTTGCCTTATTCTTGATCACCTTCGTCGTGCGCACGTTCTTCATTCCGTCGGGTTCGATGGAACCGACCCTGCAAATTCACGACGTGCTGCTGGTCAATGAGTTCGAATACCATCTTTCCAAACCGCACGATGAAGACATCGTCGTTTTCCCGCCGCCGATACCGACGACCAACGACTTCATCAAGCGCTTGATGGGCTCTCCCGGCGACAGCCTACGCATTCACAACGGCATCGTCTATCGCAACGGCAAAGCGCTCGTCGAACCGTACGAAGCGCAGCGCCCCGATTACGAGCTCGAGGTCAGGAATTACAACGTCTACGTCGACGGAACGCCGCTCGATCCGCAGCAGGCGAACATTCCGCCGCGCCGCGATTGGACGTCGCCGAACACGATACCGCCGAACTGTTATTTCATGATGGGCGACAACCGCAACGATTCCGAAGACTCGCATATCTGGGGTTTCGCGCAACTGGGCGGTACGTTCGCAACCGGACCGGAGGCGGGAAACAAGGCGGGTTTCACAGGCCATGCGTTCTTGCTTTTCTGGCCTCCAAACCGAATCGGCATCCTCCGTTGAGGAGGCTCAGATTTTCCGCGTGGACCGCGTCGCTACGGGGCTCACGACGATTCGGCTATGCCGAATCCGGCTTCGCCCCTAGGCTCCTCGCCACGCGAAAAATCTGACAACCTCAACAACGAACCAGAACGGCGGATCACGCGTGCGGCTCAGAGCGGCGGCGAATCTTGGGTGGCAGATTGTTGTGCTGGTCGTGATTGCGCTTGGGATTTTGGCGCTTCGGCCGGGGCAGGTCAGCGGCTACTCGATGGAACCGCGCATCGCTCCCGATGAATACGTGTTGATCAATGCGCTTGCGTACCGTCTGGGCGCCCCACGCCGCGGCGACATCATCGCCTTTCGCCACGAACGCAGCGCGCCCGAAGTGTATCTCAAGCGGGTGATCGGCGTTCCGGGCGACCGTCTTTGGATCGATCGCGGCGTCGTGCGCGTCAACGGAGCGGTTATTTCCGAGCCGTACGTGCGCTACCATGACGCGCGCAGCGCCGCGCCAATCGTCGTTCCGCCGCTGAATTATTACGTGCTGGGTGACAACCGGCCGAACAGCGACGACTCCCGCGCGTGGGGCTTCGTCCCGGCGCAAGAACTGATCGGTCGCGCCTTCTTCGCCGTGTGGCCGCCGCCGCGGATCGGTCCGCTGCAATGACCCACGCATTCCTCGAAGCCGTTGCTGCCGATGCCGGCGATCCGCGCCGACCCGTCGCCGAGGATACACCTTCGGGCACGCCCGCGATCGGCTGGTATCCCGGCCATATGGCGACGGCGATGCGCCGTCTGCGCGAGGACATGCGCGCCATCGATGTGGTGATCGAAGTCGCCGATGCGCGGCTGCCGCGCGCGGGGACCAATCCCGCCCTAAGGCGCATCGCCGCCGAGCGCCCGCGCGTGCTCGTGCTCTCTCGCGCGCAACTGGCCGAAGTGACGCTGACCCAGGCTTGGATCGCTTACTACGCGACGCAGCACCGCCATGCGATCGCCGTCGACGCGAAAGATCGCGGCGGTATCGTGCGGCTCCAGAATGCGCTCGCCGCGCTCGCTGCCGGACGCAAAACCGTGCGAGCGATCGTTCTCGGGATTCCTAACGCCGGCAAATCGACCCTCATCAACGCTCTCGCCGGTCGCAACGTCGCGAGGGCGGAAGACCGCGCCGGCGTGACGCGGGCGCGGCAATGGTTCCGGGTCGGGCCGCTCGAGATCATGGATACCGCGGGCGTGCTCGTGCCGAAGATCGCGAGCCGAGACGAGCAGTGGAAGTTGGCTCTGATCGGGGCTGTTCCACGGGCCCGTTTCGACGCCGAAGACGTCGCCCTGCACTTCGGCCGCTGGTACGCGCAAACGTACGGCAGCGGGGCTGTTCCCGATCTGGCAACGTTCGCGCAATCGCGCGGCTTTATACGGCGCGGTAAAATGGCGGACATGCATAATGCGGCCTGGGCCTATCTCGCCGCCTGGAGTCAAGGAGCGTTCGGTCCGATGACGCTCGAGGCACCGCAGCCATGATCGGCGATGCCGCCCGCAGACGCAAACTTGCGCGAGAACGGGAACGCCGCCGCCTCGTCCGACTGCACCGCTTCGAGCGTGACGCCAATACGCGCGGTTTCCGCTTGATCGGAGGCATCGACGAAGTGGGGCGCGGACCGTTGGCCGGCCCGGTAGTCGCCGCCTGTGTCGTTGTCGACGGACCGCTGATGTTGCGTGGCCTCGACGATTCCAAACGGGTCGTCCCGGGACGCCGCAGCGAACTGGCCGTGCAAATCCGTGAACGTGCCGTCGCCTGGGCCCTGGGCAGCGCGAGCGTCGCGGAGATCGAGCGCCTGAACATCTACTGGGCCTCGCTGCTGGCGATGGAACGTGCGCTTGCGGCGCTTGCCGTGTCGCCTGAATTTCTGCTGACCGATGCCGTCTTCGTGCGGGCCTTCACGGGCGAACAACTGCCGGTCATCAAAGGTGACGCGAAATGCGCGACCGTTGCCGCCGCATCGATCGTGGCCAAAGTTCATCGCGATACGCTGCTGGTCGAACTGGACCGGGTGCATCCGCAGTACGGTTTCGCCGAACACAAAGGCTATGCGACCGAGCGTCATATCCTCGCCTTGCGCGAACACGGTCCGTGCGAGCATCACCGCCGCGGATTCTGGCGCGTGCGCGACGCCGCGTCGCTCTTCGACGCGCAGCCCGTTGCCACTGAGCCGGGCGGCGGCGCCGCGTGCGCACTGCAATCTGATACGGTAGCGCCGGGAGGGTTTCGCCCTGAACATCGTACGACCGCTGAACTGCAGCGCGACAACGTGTCGCCGTGAATGCCCGTCAACGACTGGGACGTGACGCCGAAGAGGCGGCTGCCGCTTACCTCACCTCGCTCGGCTTGCGCATTCTAGGACGCAATGTGCGCGGTCCCTCAGGGGAAATCGACATCATCGCGCGCGACGGCGAAACGATCGTATTCGTCGAGGTGAAGGCGCGCCGTTCGCTTGCGTGCGGGCCAGCGCTTGATGCCGTCGACCTGCGCAAGCGCCGGCGGCTGCGCGCCGCGGCGGCGGATTATCTGCAATTCGCCCCGCCCTACGCGCGGGCTCGCTTCGATGTGCTTGCGATCGACGGGGCATCGATGCGCCTGCACCGCGCCGCGTTCGCATGAGATCATCGCATGGCCGTTAGCTCCGCCGCTGCGCCAACCGTCGTCGAAGAGCCCTCGCTACGGCGCGCGGTAACGCCGTGGGGCTCGTTCTCGTGGGGCTACTCCGACGTCGGCGCCGACATCTTCGTCGGCTTGGGGCTCGTGCTCGGCGCGGCAGCCGGCGCATCGAACGTCGCGTTTCTGTTCGCCGGCATCGTGTACGTGTGCATCGGCCTCGCCTACACGGAACTCGCCGCGGCGTATCCGGTAGCCGGAGGCGGACAGTACTTCGTCTTCCGCGGGCTCGGCGACATCTTTGGCTTCATCGCCGGCTGGGCCGTGCTGCTCGACTTCACGATCGACATCGTGCTGTTCGCCTGGAGCTGCATCGACTACCTGAGCAAATTGCTGCCTCCGTTGAGTTTTGTCGCGCATCCCTGGGTGCACTTCTTCGTCGTGCTGGGGGTCATCGGCGGCCTCGCGGTGCTCAACATCATCGGCGTGCGTGAATCGAGCGCCTTCAACGAGGTCGTCAGCGGCCTCGACGTGGTGAGTGAGACGTCGATCCTGTTCTTCGGCTTCCTGTTCGCGTTCGATCCGCAGTTGCTCGTGCACACGATGACCATGGCTTGGCCCTCGACCTTTGGGCTGATGAACGGCATTTCGCTCGCGATCATCTCTTTCGTCGGGCTCGAATCGATCTCGCAAGCGGCGCAAGAGACACAGCGGCCGGCGTCGGTCATCCCGCGCTCGTCGATCGGGTTGATCTTGACGATCCTGATCTTCGCCCTGTCGTATTCGAATCTCGCACTCGGCATGCACCCTTGGCACCCGCTGCCCAAAGACGCGTTCGGCCATACACAAGCACTGTGGCAGTATTTAGGGAATCAGAACAACAATGGCGCCGCAGTCGCCGTCCTGGCTTCTTACGTGCCGTATTTCGGGGCACTGGCAGCCTTCTACGTGCCTGTGCTCGGCGCGATTCTCTTGCTGATTTCGAGCAACTCCGGCGTGTTCGGCAGTTCGCGCATCGCCTATGCGATGAGCGGCTCGCAGCTCTTACCCAGCCTCTTTCAACGCGTTCACCCGCGCTTTCGCACGCCGGTCGTCTCGATCGCCGCGTTCTGCGGCGTGGGTGTGATCGAACTAGTCTTCGCCTCGCTGCCCAGCCTGGCACCCGGCGTTCATGGGACGTACGCGCGCCTTTTCCGGGGCGAGAACGGCATCACGTTTCTCGGCGATCTGTATGCGTTCGGCGCCGCCGCTAGTTATTCGTTCGTCTTCATCGCGCTGATCGCGCTGCGCTTCAACGATTCGCAAAGCCCGCGCCGGTTCAAAATGCCGTTCAACATCCCGCTGCGCTATCGGGGCAACCGGGTCGAGTTTCCGGTCGTTGCCGTAATCGGTTTCTGCGGAATCGTTTCGATCCTCGCGTTCACGATGATCACCCATGCGATCGGGCGCATCGCCGGCCCGACCTGGATCGTGTGCGGCATCGTCGGGTACCTCTTCTACCGGCGCTACAAAAAATTGCCGGTCTTCGGTTCGCAGCCGCGCGACTGGCGCAAGGCGCAGATCAACATCTTGCGCGACGCGGGCGAACTGGAAATGATGGACGAGTACCTGGGCAACGTTAAACGCATGGACGAACGAGCCGCCGCGGCCGCGGGGAAGTCCTAATGGCGCGCGGCCGATGAGACGCATGGTACACAGCAGCGGGTACGGTCGGGCCCGGGTGGTCAACGGGTTGCTGTTCGCGGCACTCGGCGCGGTCATCGTCTACCGCACGATCGCTGGAATTGGGCCGACCTTTTCCGCGTTGCCGGGCATCGTCTTGGGCGCAGCGATGATCGGACTCGGCATCGTCCGGCTGCGGGCGCAGATCGCGGCGAAATCGCCTGCGGCGGTTTCGCTTCGATCGGACAAAGCCGGACGCGGTCAACCGTGATCTCCGTTCATGTCACCGGCGTTCTCTCGGCGCTCGGCATCTTGATCGCGATCGGCGCCACGCTGTATTGGATGCTGCACCCGGCAGCGAGCACTGCCGAACGCGCCGCCCAACTGACCGAGCGCGACGTCGTCGAGATGATCGGCAGCGTGCTCGTCATCTTCTCCGCCGAAATCCATTCCGAACACGTGATGTCGCTAGCGGCGCGGGTTGCGCGTCGCGAGCGCGCGCGGCTGCTCGCCGCCTACGTGATCGAGGTACCGCACACCTTACCGGTGACGGCCGAAATGGAACTCGAACATCGCGAAGCGCTCGGCGTGCTGCAAGTCGCCGAATCGATCGCGCGCCAGAACAACGTCGAGATCAGCACCGAAATCGTACGCGCTCGCCAGGTCGCGGCCGGCTCACTCGAACTCGCCAAACGCGCCGGCGTGCATCTGATCGTCCTCGGCTCCTACCGCGAAGGCAAATACGCCGGCGCCCCCCTTGGCCGCGCGATCGAAGTGATCGCTGCGCAAGCCAACTGCGACGTCCTCATAGGCATCCAGGGCAACAAGAGAACGATTCTCACGCCGCCGCACGTCGACCGCCGAACGGCAGTCACGTAGCACCGAACTTCGTCTGGCGCAACGGTAGCCGGAACGCGAGTCAAGGAGGGTGTCGGACTTGTCCGACACCCGACGACGCGCGGATCGGCCGTAGGCCGAACGCAACAGATTCGACGAAGTCGAATCCATCGTCTTCGTCTAAAACGTCAGCGATGCGTCGATTATCACTCGAAGCCGGGCTGAGGAACGCCTGCGCGTAGTGGCGTACGGCGTAGTGCGATGCCGTCCGGTCCCGGGCACGGGGCGAGCAGCGCCGGGGCCGATGCGGTGAAGCGGCCGTCGGGAAAGACCAGCGCCACCGCGCGGCTTTCGGGGCAGGCATTGCCGGCGGCGTCGCGGGTGGCGAAATCGAGCCGCAGTGATGCCTCGTGGCCGGGGGCGAGCGTCACGTCCTCGTTCGCACGTTCGGCAGCGCTCGGCACGGTCCCGAGCGGCATCAGCCGACCCGCTTGCGCCAGCAGTTGAACGTGCATCGCGCGCGGCAATGCGCAAGCGGTGAGCGAGCGATTCTGGACCGCGATAACCTCGTGCTGCGTTGTGCCGTCGGCGGTAGAGCCGGCGTCCCGCATTCCCAGATCGGCGACGTTGCAATTCCCCACGCGCTTCCCACGGGGCACCTCGGCGGCGGCTGCCGGCTGCGCCGGCAAACCCGTCGCGATCAGCGGGGAGAACGACGAAACGTCGATCTCCGCAAGCGCTTCGCAAGGCGAGATCGGGATCGGCGGACCGGCTGCGAC
>JALYUD010000019.1 GCA_030853905.1 Vulcanimicrobiota bacterium | reverse complement strand
ATTTTTTGGAACGACGGCAACGTACACGGAATGCTGCCGGTTGCGCTCGCTGTCGGCGTCATCGTCTTGGTGCGATCGAAGATTCCCACTCCGCTCGTGCCGGCAATCCTTGGCGCCCTGTTGGTCTACGGCATACACATCGACGACGATCCTCTGCGATACTACGACGCGTTGTTGGGAAGCAACGCGGCTCCAAGTCGTCTACTCGACTGGCTTGTCCGTAACCGGCCGCAACGTATTGTGGCCGTGCACTTGGGAAGCGGCTTGATCTCGGCCGCCTTGCCGCACGCGTTCGTGGCCAACGCGACTGATGATCCGTGTAGCGAAGCATCGCGTTTGAAAGCGCTCCTCGTCGTCCGCGGTCCATTTTATGGAGGTTGCGGACGTACAGTATATCAGGACCCGAACGCGACCGTCTATGCAGGCAGCGGCGGCTAGGGCTAGAGACGATATGGAGCGATATTGCAGTAGATGCGCCCGATCCGGCCGCTCACAAAGCGTTATAGTCGTGCTACGCGACCCAACGCAACGCTGCGAAGGCGGCGGCGCTCTGGACGAGCTCACAGTGGACCGGTTCTTCGGGAAAATTACCGTGTTCATCGCACCAGATCGCGGCAAGCCATAGGCGGCTGCGACGCCGCCGATTAGGAAGCGGCGCTCCTAACGACCGTCAACCCAGGCGCCGTCGCGTTCGGCGTACACGTTGCCGTACAGGTCGCTCGCTTGGGGGTACGGTTCGCCTTCGACTTCGTCCGTCGTCGCATTGACGAGCGCGGCAATTTCCTTGCGCAGCGACTCGATCTGCTCCCGTTCTAAAACGCCGAGGGCGATCAGACGTTCTTCAAAACGCGGAACGGGATCGGCTTCGCGGTGATGTTGGACTTCGTCGCGGGTGCGGTAGGTGCGGTCGTCGTCGTCGGTCGTGTGCGAGAGGAAACGGTAGCACTTCGCTTCGATTAGGGTCGGGCCGTCGCCGCGTACAGCCTTGGCGCGGGCATACGTTACGGCATCGTAGACGGCGACGGGATCGAAGCCGTCGACGATGAGGCCCTCGATGCCGTAACCCGGCGCGCGCGACGCGATATCCTCGACAGCCATCTGCTTGTTTTGCGGCGTCGAGATCGCCCACCGGTTGTTTTCGCACAGAAAGACGACCGGCAGGCGCTGCACGGCGGCGAAATTGATCGCCTCGTGCCACTCCCCCTCGCTCGTCGCACCGTCGCCGAACGTGCACAGCGCGATGCGATCGCGCTCGCCGCGCAGTTTGTAAGCGTAAGCCGCGCCGACGGCATGCGTGCACTGCGAAGCGATGATCGAGGAAAGGGTCGCGATCCCCTTGGCGTGGTCGCTCACGTGATTGATGATCTGGCGGCCCAGCGTCTTGTCCGTTGCCCGGGCGAACTGTGAACGGAAGACGTCGCGTAATTCGAAGCCGCAGGCCAGCACGATTCCGGTATTGCGATAGTACACCCACAGCGAGTCGCGTCCGCGCAGGAACGCGAAACCCGCGCCGGCCTGCACAGCCTCATGGCCTTCCGAGCCCATCGCGATCGGAATCTTGCCCTGGCGATTGAGCTGAAAGCCGCGCGTGTCGACCGCGCGCTGCAGCAGCATGTTGCGCAACAGAGAAACGAGCAGCGTCGGATTTTGCGGCGCCGCTTGTGCAGGGGCCGCTACTGTCGAAGAACCTGCCTCGATATCGATGGCACTTCTGCCTTTCTTCCTACTCACGGACGTTCCAGGAGTACCGCTATTCCCTGACCGACGCCGATGCACATCGTGCAGACGGCGCGCTGCACCTGGCGTATCTCAAGCTCGATCGACGCAGTCAGCGCGAGGCGCGCGCCGCTCATGCCGAGCGGATGCCCGAGCGCAATCGCCCCGCCGTTGGGGTTCACGTGCTCGGCGTCCGCGGGAAGACCGAGTTCGCGCAACACCGCGAGCGACTGCGCCGCGAACGCCTCGTTCAGTTCGAACAGATCGATGTCGCGCAGCTTCAAATTCGTACGTTCGAGCAGGCGGCGCACGGCGGCGATCGGGCCGATTCCCATGATGCGCGGCGGCACGCCGGCCGTCGTCGCGGCGACGACGCGCGCTCGCGGCACGAGACCGTAACGCTCGACCGCCGCCTCGGAAGCGACGATCAGCGCAGCCGCGCCGTCGTTGACGCCCGAAGCATTGCCGGCAGTCACGCTCCCGCCCGCGCGGAACGGGGCACGCAGCGCCGCGAGTTTCTCGAGCGTCGTGTCGGGCCGCGGCTGCTCGTCGCGCTCGACGACGACCGCTGCACCTTTCTTCGGCGTGAGCGGTACGCCGACGATCTCACGGGCAAAGCGACCGTTCGACTCCGCCGCGCTCGCACGCTGTTGCGAACGGAGCGCGAAGACATCCTGGTCCTCGCGCGAGATCGCGAACTCGGCAGCGACGTTCTCTGCGGTTTCCGGCATGCTGTCGATCCCGAACGCGCGCTGCAGCGCCGGGTTCACGAAGCGCCAGCCGATCGTCGTATCGTAGACCGCGTTGTCCCGCGCGAAGGACGCGTTCGCCTTGGGCATCACGAACGGTGCGCGCGTCATGCTTTCCACGCCGCCGGCGACGCACAGCTCTGCATCGCCCGCGCGGATCGTCCGCGCCGCGATCGCAACCGCGTCCAAACCCGACCCGCACAGTCGGTTCACGGTCGACGCCGGGGTGCGCTCGGGCAGTCCCGCAAGCAGCACGGCCATGCGCGCGACGTTGCGGTTGTCCTCGCCCGCCTGGTTCGCGCAACCGAAGTAGACATCGTCGACCGCATCCCAATCGACGCCGCCGTTGCGTTCGACGAGGGCGCGCAGCACGTGCGCCGCGAGATCGTCAGGCCGTACGCCGGCCAGCACACCACCGTACTTACCGATCGGCGTGCGAATGCCATCGCAGATGAACGCCTGGCTCAGATCGTTTCCCTCACGGGGTTCGCCGCCCTTCGCACCGTCGTGAGGTTGTCGCAAGTGAGAGCATCCCCTTCGCGGCGCGACGAATGAGCGCGTCAGTCGTCGTCGGGCGGAGTTGATTCGGGCGCGTGCCTGAACGAGCCGGGTGAGCGTCCCGCGGAAAACGGCGTGAAGGCCGCCGGTGTTTGCGTAAAGTCGAAGCAGTCGCTCAAGTTGTCGGCGCGCGCGTCGCTTGCGGCCAAGGGCGCGAGTCCGAAGGTTTGCTCGGTGAACTTCAAGATGCTGCCGAACTCATGCTGTACGTGTGAGACGTAGCCGCGCTTGGCGTACGGCGAGACGACGATCAGCGGAACCCGGAAGCCGAGGCCCATCGCGTCCACCTGCGGCGGCACGACGTGATCGAACCAGCCGCCCCAGTCATCCCAGGTGATGAAGATAGCGGTCGAGTTCCAATCGGGGCCGGATCCGATCGCATTGACGACCGACGCGACCCACTGCGGGCCACTGGTCGACCGGCTGCCGGCATGATCGGAGTTGGCGAAGGTCGGCACGACCCACGTAACCGCGGGAAGATTGCCGGCCGGTGCGTCGCTCAGGACGTTCGTCTCCGGTGACACGACGTTTTGCGTCCAATCCGCACCGTAGCGGATATGCCGGATCGCATCGTAAGCCGACCAGACGCCGCCCGACGTGCCGACCGCCGGCGCGTAGTACCGCCAGCCGATCGCGGCGGCATCCAACTCGTCGGCGAGCGTCTTGTAGTCGTAGCACGGGAACGGCCCCGGCAGGTCGCTCCCAGCCGGCCCGAGTAAGGAGGCCGTCGAGTCCGCCGGACTGTCGCAGCCCCACACGTTGAAGCCTCCGCTGTCGGGGTTTTCGTCGACGTACTGGCCGGGTCCGATCTGCGACGACGCCGCCGTGAGGTACTGATGCGCGACGAAGCTCGGTCCCGTATTCGACTGGAACATGTCGTCGGCGAGCGTATAGCTTTGCGCCAGATTCCAATACCGTTGCGTTTCCGAGCGCGGCACGTACGCGTAGGGAAAATCCGGCGCTTGACCGCCCGGAGCGCCGCGATCAAAGTATAACTTGCCGCCGGCGTACTGCCTGTACCAATTGATATGCGAATGGTTGATGTCTTGCGGAGCGGCGAGGCTGTTGGGATGGAGCGCGACAGTCAGACCGTTGCTCATCGTGCCGCTTTGCGCCGTGTTCGCGCCCGGAAAACCGTTGAAAAGCGTATCGAAGCTGCGGTTTTCTTGGATGATGATGACGACGTGCTTGATCGCGCCGCTTGGGCGCAAGGTCGGGCTCGGGATCGGCGGCGTCGAGGAGCCTCCGCCGCAGCCGCTCAGACAAACGACGAACGCCAGTGCCAAGAAAGCGTACTTTACGAACGACAAAGTGCCCATGCCAACCGATGCCACATCGTGCGCATGTACCCATGGCGCCTTCGCGATCGCGACTAATGTTTTAAGCTGCGTTTAAGTTACGTCACGCTCGAACCGCCGATCAATGCGAGTTCGAGACTTCATCCCAGCGCGTGAGCGGCGCGGTCGTAATCGACGCGGACTGCATTGCTGACCGGATAGCTTTGGCACGTCAGGATGAAGCCGCGGCGGACCTCATAGTCTTCCAGCGCGAAATTGCGGTCCATGTCGACTTCGCCGCTGACCAGCACGGCGCGACAGGTCGCGCACACGCCGCCTTTGCACGAGTACGGCAATTCGACTCCCGCCCGCAGGCCGGCATCGAGAACCGTCTCGTTCCCTTTGGCGATCCCGAAGGTTCGCTCGCGCCCGTCGAGCACGACCGTCGCGGCGATCTCTTCACTCCGTTCTTCCGAAGGACGGGCCCGCGCGGCCCGCGCGCTCGTACCGGCGGCGACGAACAGTTCGACTTTTATACCGTCCGGCGGCATCCCGTGTGCCAGCAGCGACTCGCGCACCGCCTGCGACATCGTTTCAGGCCCGCAGACGAAGGCGACGTCGACCGTGGCGAGATCGATCCATGCGGCGAACAGCGCGTCGCACTTGGCGCGGTCGATGCGGCCGCTGAACAGGTCGATATCCTGCCCTTCGCGGCTCATCACGAACGTCAGCGAAAGCCGCTCGAGATACGTGTCCTTGAGGTCCTGCAATTCGTCGCGGAACATCATGTTCGACGTTGCGCGGTTGCCGTAGACGAGGGTGAAGCGGCTGTGCGGTTCGAGCGCGAGCGTGGTCTTGATGATCGAGAGCAGCGGGGTAATTCCGCTGCCAGCCGCGATGCCGAGGTAATGGCGAGTCAGTTCCGGCGCGAGCGCAAGCGTGAAGCGGCCTTCCGGCGGCGCGACCGCGATCGCTGCTCCCGGCACGAGCGCGTCGTGCGCCCAACTCGAAAACAAACCGTCCGCGACCCGCTTGATCGCGACGCGCAGCGTCCCTTCGTTTGCTCCCGAGCAGATCGAGTACGAGCGCCGCACGTCTTCGCCGTCGACGTCGGCGCGCAGCGTCACGTATTGGCCGTGAGCGAAGCGAAAGCGCTCGCGCAGCTCCTTGGGCACGTCGAACGTGACGGCGACGGCATCGCGCGTTTGCGGCACGATCTGCGCGATGCGCAGGGGGTAGAACGCCCCGCTTAGCGGGCGTTCTTCAATGACACTTGAAATAGTCGAAAGGCTCCGCACAGGCGTTGCAGCGATAAAGCGCTTTGCACGGGGTCGACCCGAATTCACTCGTCCGTGACGTTTCTTGCGACCCGCAGCGCGGGCACGCGACACTGACACTCCGCGCGCTGGCGAAGGCGAACACCTCCGGACCCGCTGCGCTACCGACCGGCGGAGCGATGCCGTAGGCACGCAGCTTCTCGCGCGCGGCCTCCGAAAGCCAATCCGTCGTCCAGGGTGGATCGAGCTGCGTTTGCAAGCGCACCTCGCGCACGCCATGGTCGTGCAAGGCGCGCACGATATCGCGACCGATCACCGCCGTCGCGGGGCAGCCCGTGTACGTCGGCGTGATCGTCACCTCCAACAAAGCGTTGCCCTCAGCGGTGTGAGACCACGCAAGGTCCCGGACGATGCCGAGGTCGACGACCGAAACCGCCGGCACTTCGGGATCGGGAACGTCGGCCAGCCACTCCCAAACCGACTCGACAGCGACGGGTGGAACGAGCGTCACCACTGGTCGCCTGCCACGCTGCGCCGCACCGATTGCATCTCCGCCAACAAATATGCCAGATGTTCGGAATGAACGCCGCGCTTGCCGCCGCGCTGCATCCACCCATCGACTGGACGCGCCAGCGTCGCTTCTTTGAGGACCTCGTCGACGTGCGTCGACCAGGCCTCGCGCAGGGTCGACGGATCGAACCCGACGTCGCGGCGCGCCATCTGTTCGTCGATCTCGTCGCCTTCGAACAGTTCGCCGACGTACGGCCAGAGGGAATCGATCGCGGTTTGCATGCGCTCGTGACTGAGATCGGTGCCGTCACCGAGCCGGACGACCCAATCGGCGCTGCGGCGCACATGATACGATGCCTCCTTGCGGACTTTGCGACCAAGCGCCGCGACTCGCGCATCCGCGGATGTTCCTAAGCGTTCAAGCGCCAGCACATGCCACGCGTCGAAAAGGAACTGACGCCCGAGCGTGTCGGCGAAGTTACCGTTGGGACGTTCGACCAACAGCATGTTACGAAATTCGCGGTCGCCGCGCAGGTACGCGAGCGCATCGGCATCCCGCCCGCAACCCTCGAGCTCGCCCGCATACGACAGCCACTGGCGCGCTTCGCCGATCAGATCCAGCGCGACGTTGGTCAGCGCGAGGTCTTCTTCCACGATCGGCGCATGCGCCGTCCACGCGCCTAACTGCTGTCCGAGCACCAGCGCCGTGTCACCGAAACGGTGCAGGTACTCGACGCGCGGATCGAGCGCAGCAGCCGTAGATGCGCTCCGAGAAACGGATGTCTCGGGCGACGCAGATGTCGATGCGTTCACAGGTGTTCGACGCCCTCGGGAACCGTGAAGAACGTCGGGTGGCGATACACCTTGTCTTCGGCCGGATCGAAGAATGAGCCGCGCTCCTCGGGCGCGCTGGCGACGATGTCGGCCGAGCGCACGGCCCAGATGCTCGTCCCTTCGTTGCGCCGCGTGTACACATCGCGCGCGTTCTCGAGCGCGAGTGCGGCGTCGGGCGCGTGCAGGCTGCCGACGTGCTTGTGCGCGAGCCCATGATCGCTGCGAATGAAGATTTCCCAGAGCGGCCACTCGCGCCGCTGTGCGGCCGAAGGTTTCACGCCGCGCCGCGAGCCCGTTTTTCGGCGTGCGCGAGCGCCGCCTCGCGGACCCATGCCCCGTCCTCCCAAGCCTCGACGCGCGCGCGCAAGCGATCGCGATTACAGGGACCGTCGCCGCGCACGACGCGATAGAACTCATCCCAATCGATCGCGCCGAAATTGTAATGCCCGCCCTCCTCGTTCCAACGCAAATCCTGATCGGGAATCACGAGACCGAGCGCGTCCGCTTGGGGTGCAGTCTGGTCGATGAAACGTTGGCGCAAGTCGTCGTTGCTGAAGAGTTTGATCTTCCAGCGCATCGACTGCTCGCTGTTGGGCGAGGCGCTGTCGGGCGGTCCGAACATCATGACCGACGGCCACCACCAGCGGTCGAGCGCGTCCTGGGCC
>JALYUD010000130.1 GCA_030853905.1 Vulcanimicrobiota bacterium | reverse complement strand
CCGAAGGAGACTGGGTCGGCGGCGGGATACATGGATCGCCCAACCTCTCCCCAGGCTTGCAAGGGGGTGGCGGGGTCTTTCGGTCCGGCGGCGTTTCGACCGGTAAAGGGCTGGCCGGGGCAAACGTCTTACAGACCGCCGGCGCGACGATCACGGGAGTCGGCGGGACCGACACGGGAAACGGCGTGCTGGCGGGCGAGTCGGGGGTCAGATTATCTTGCTGGCCCTCGAGCGACGCTTTGACGGCGTCGCCGAGCGGCGTGCAGCTCAGGAGCGTGCCGGCGTCGGGCGAGCGGATGAAGTTCTCCGCTGCGGATGCCGTCTCCGTCGTACTTCCCCCGAGGGCGTTAGCGCTGAGGTACCCGTCGGCCGGGACCTGCGCCGTCAAACCGATGTACGAGTCCTCGAGCAGGATGTTCTGCGTCTGCCCGGCGACGAGCGAGATGCCGCCGAGGCAGGTCGGCGTGACCGACCCGGAGATCGGCTGCCAAAACGTGGCGCGGCCGACGGTCAAGTCGCTGTCCGCCGACGAGGCCACGCCGCTGCACTTGTTGGGGTTCGTGGACGGGCTGCCGTCGAGCGTGGCGTACATCGAGTAGGCCGAATACGATAGGTACGGCTGTTCGAGCGAGCTGATCACACCGCCGTAGCGGATTCCGAGCTGAACTTTTTCGGTCAGGGCGCCTTGCTTGGCGGCGAGCATGACGCCGAATAACCCGAGCAGGAAGAGCGGCATGAACAGCGCCGTTTCCAAGAGCGCTTGGCCGCGGGCGTGCGAGTGGCGCGTCAGCATACTTTGGCCGGATCCACCGGGCCCGCGAACGGGGTAACCGGGATGGCGTTCCACCAGCCGAAACGCGCGCTCAGTTCGTCGGTCGTGACCGGCGCGGCGAAGACGCCGTATGCCGAGTATGCCGTCGTCGGATTCCCGCCGTAATCGACGTTGTACCAATCGTAGGCGCTCGAACTTTGACCCGTGTCGTCAGCCGACGATTGCGTATAGGGTTCGGGCGGCTGGAAGACCACGCCCGGAGCGCGCAGCGGATCGTCGAGGGCGCCCGGGTCGAACCAGTCCTGTTCGATCTGGACGTTCGTCGCCGCGGCTCGCCCGATCGCATAGGTCGGCTTGAGCTTGAACGGGCCGAAGCTCGGAATGAGCGGCGGAACGATGCGGCAGGTGACGATGTCGACCTTGACCGGCGCAAACAACTGCTTGTTCTCGTAATCGTCGGGATAGACGGTCGAGCGGCTCTTGAGCCCGGGAACCAAAATCTTTTGCGCATCCTCCGCCACGGAAGCAAGCCCCGTTCGGTAGCCCGAACCGGGCATCGTGTACTTGAAGGCGCAGTCGCCGCCGTCGGCGTGCAGCGTCTTCGCCGTTGCCGAGACGCCGTTGCAGTCGGTCGCCAAGGTCACGAGCAGCGAGTTTGCATCTTTCTGCCAATTGTCGTAGGTCGCAAGCGCGGTCACGTCGTTGAGGTACTTGATGTCGTTCGTGTAGCGGTTAAACGAGCGGGTGAACTGGCTATGAAAATCGGTGTAGGCGCGGCTGCACGTCCCTTCGTCGGTGAACTTGGCGAAAAATTCCGTGGTCAGGTACGGATTAGACTTGGTCGGCTCCAGCGGAAAATTGAAGGCCAGTTCGTTGCCGCCGGGATACGGGTTGTTGCCGATGTAGCCCGTTTTCGCGCTGCAGCCGCCGCTGTAATTGATGGAAAGAAGCATCGCATCGAGCATGCGCCGCATGCGGTACTCCTCAACGTTCGAGGCGTACAGCGTCTCGGTCATCAGGTTCCAGCGCTCGGCTTGGATCGCCACGACCGCTTGCGCGGCGGAGTCGGCGGCGTTCTGCGCGCGGACTTGGAAGCGCACCGCGTTGGCGTAATTGAGCGCGAGGAAGGTGAGGACCAAGGTCGCGATCGTGCCCATCGCCCACATCGGTAAGACTTGACCGCGCTGGTGGCGCATCATGAGCAGCCTCCGTCCGGATGGAGCGGATACTGTCCGGGATCCGCCTTCGACGTGTAGGTGTAGCCTTCTTGAACGTGCGCGTCCCAGCCGTAGATCGTTTGGATGTCGGTGTCCGCTTTTTGGCCCGCCCCACTGTCGGGTATCGCCGACTGTCCGAACTCATTCCAACGAGCGAAGTCGCTGACGGGCGCATTGCCGGAGATCGCTTTGAAGATCGTATTGTTCTGCGTATCTCCAGCGCCGCCGTAGGCTTCATACAGCTTCAGGAGGTCGCTGTAGCGGTTGAAGAAACTCGCCAGATCGGAGTAGGTCCGTTGATGGTAGGCGGCTTCGTAGAAGGTCGCTTGATCGCAGTCGCCGCTGATGCCGGGCTGCCCTCGACTCGAGTTTGGCGCGTCCAAGTACTCGGCGACGCCGAAGGCGATGAAGTCCACGCCGGCTCCCGAGCCGCTACCGCTGCAGGTCGTCCACGGCTGCTGGTCTTGGCAGTGTTTGATGTAGTTGAAGCCGACGAAATACGGCGGCGTGTTCTCGCCTTGCGAAAAGTAATCGACTTGGAAGTTCGACGTCGGGCTGGAGCCGCCGCACGTCAGGTTCGAGGCATTGACGACGTTGTAGTGCGCGCCGCACTCTTCCCATTGCGGCTCGACGTCCTGTCCCGTGACGCCGATGTCGTTGCCGAACATGCTGAAGACTTGGTGCGGCTTGACGTTTGATTGGATCAAGGTCGGCTGCAGCATCGAGACACCGCCGACGCGGCCGCCGATGTTTTGCGACTGCGCGATTTGGCTTTTGGTTCCGTTGTACTGATAGTCGACGGGAATGCTGGCACTGGGCGCGGGCAACGGCGTCGTCGAGATGTCGCCCGGCGCGAGCTGCGGAAAGCTGCCGGCCGTGGCGCTTTCGATGTTGGCCGTCTTCGATACCGTTCCGGTCGAGTGAACGTGCGCGTCGACGAATGATGCCGCGTCGGCGGTGATTTGCAGGAAGCCCAGGATGCCGACCTGGACGCTGAACAGCAAGAGCGTCAGCACCATGCCGGTGACGAGCGCCGTCTCGACCAGCACGGCGCCGCGCTCAGGATGCGCCGAAAACTTGCGCCGCGGCGTCATGGCGGCGAGGCCGCCGTATTGGTGAAGCCGGTCGTATCGGTCGTCACGCTGCTCGTGGCCGCCTCCGACACTTGTTCGAAGCCCAGCATGCACACGATCGAAAGCAACGCGAGAACGATCGCGTACTCGGTGAGGACGCTCGCGGAGTCATCGGCGAAGAACTCGAATAGTGCGCTTCGCAAAGATGCGATCGACAACGGTGGCGGCTTTCTTGGAACGGAGTAGTCAACGCGTCCGATAGATCGGCCGCGCAAGCGAACTGCTTTACTTGTACATCATTCCAACGTGAAAGCCAATCCGTGTAACCCGTGATGAGCATCACAGTCGCAAGCACAACGATGCGACGGCGTTGTGACGGAGCGACCTTGCGCCGCGCCGTCTACCGGGAATCGGTTGACGCAGCGCACGAATAGAGCCGGCGATGCCAAACGACGATCGCCAACTGGTGTACTCGAGCGACGGCACGCTGCCGTTGCCGCGCACCGTGCGAGCAAAGGCCACGCCGCCGAAAGCCGCGCCCCCAGCCGACGGGATCGTCCGTGTCGGATGCGAGAAGCGCCGGGGCGGCACGGTGACGCTCGTCTATGGGCTCGCCTCCCGCGAACTCGAGTCGATCGCCACCGAACTCAAACGCCGTTGCGCAACGGGCGGCACGGCGAAAGACGGAGTGGTCAGTTTGCAAGGCGATCGCCGCGACGCGATCCTCGCCTACTTCGCCGCGCATGCACGGCCGGCGAAACGAATGGGCGGCTAACGATCCGGTGCGTAGCAGCGTTGCCCGTACATCATGCTCGCGCTCGTTTTGATTGCTCTCTTGGCTTCAACGCAACAGCCTGCACCGGCCGCCGCCACGCCGTCGGCTCCCGCGTCGGCGCTCCCCGCAGTCCCCGGCGCTTCAGAGGCGCCCCCGATCCGTCGCGTGATGCCGCTCCCCGCGCCGCAAACAAGCGCACCCGCCCGCGGTACGGCTGCACCGGTGCCGAACGACGTTGCCCCAGCGATACCGGCCGATGCGGCGGTCATTCGCAATTCGGGATCAACGAACACCGCGGGCTACACGATCGTGCTCTCGCCCGACGGGCACGCCGTCATCGGTCAATACGGTCGATACACGAGCACGAGCCTCGCTCGTCCGCAGACCCGCTGGCTGTTCGCGAAACTGCGTGAAGCGGGGACGATCGGCGCACTTCCGGCGGGGCACTGCATGCGCAGCGTTTCCTTCGGATCTTCGACGACGATCTCGTACCAGGGCGCGACGACCCCCGACCTCGGCTGCGCCGTTTCGCCGCTCGAACGAGAACTCGCACGAACTGTGGGAGTGATCGTCCGGCAACTGAACATTTCGACGTTCCCGGCCCACCGTCGCCGCTTGCTCTAGGTTCTAGGGAGGCTGTGATTTAGCGCATGGCCGTCGGCGCTACGGGGCTCATGGCCACTAGGCCACTTCGCCCCTAGGCTCGTAGCCACGCACTAAATCGCAGCCTCCCTAGTGAACTTTCGGGTGCATACTTTGCGAGCGCCGCGGGGCGGAACGAGCCCAGCCGGCAACTTCGCCCTTCATGTGAACGCGATCA
>JALYUD010000122.1 GCA_030853905.1 Vulcanimicrobiota bacterium | reverse complement strand
CCGCATCGCCTCACTCGTCTCGCTGACGTTGACGCCGCTGCGGATCGAAGCGATCGAACGGATCGACATGGGGACGGGCCGCGTCTGGATCCGCGGCAGCGCGATCCTATTCGCGACGAGCCTCTATGCGAAACTACCGGACGACATTGCGGACGATGTCGCGCTTGCCGTGCTCGACGTTGCGGGTGCGCCCGCGCAAGTTCGCCGCCTCGCGCGATCAGGCCAGACGATTGCGATTCTCGGGGCGGACGGCAAGTCGGGCATGCTCTCGTGCGCGCAAGCGCGTGAACGGGTCGGCGCGCACGGCCGCATCGTCGGCATCGGACCGGACGCCTCGACGCAGGCCGCTCGGGTGCTGGTCGAGCACGGCTACGTCGACGCGTTCGTCGCCGCCGACGCGCGCGACGTGTTCGCCGTCCTCGCTGCGATTCCGCAGGCGCTGCCCGAACTTGCGGACCTAACCGTCAACTGCGTGAACGTGCCAGGCACGGAGTTGTCATCAATCCTGCTGACAAAAGATGAAGGAACGGTCTATTTTTTTTCGATGAGCACGTCGTTCACGGCGGCGGCTCTGGGCGCCGAGGGCATCGCCAAAGACGTGACGATGATCGTCGGCAACGGGTACGCGAAAGGTCACGCGGCAACGGCGCTGCAGACCTTGCGCGACCATCCGGCGATCGCCGGCTACTTCACCGCACGCTACGGATCGTAACGGGAGTCACCTATGGACGTTCATCTCGAAGCCGCCACCGACACCGCCCCATTCGCCTCGGCAAAGGCGCCGTCGGGTCGCCGCAAGCCGCCGGCCGACGCGGCTGCGCTCGAACACCGCAATTTGCGCGGGGGCGATTTCTGGCGCGCGATCCCGGCCTATCGCGATATCGACGAAGCGACGTTCCTCGATCATCTTTGGCAAGCGCGCAAGTCCGTCAAAACGGCCGACGAACTGCTCGAGACGATCGCCGACCTAGCCGATCCGTCGTTCATCGCCGATGCGCGCGAAGGGTTCAAGCGCGCGCCGATGTCGGTGCGCGTCTCACCGTATGCGATCGCGACGATCGATTGGGAAAAGCCGTACAGTGATCCGATCCGCACGCAGTTCATCCCGGTCGCCTCCAAGCTGCGCCGCGATCACCCGCGGCTCACGCTCGATTCGCTGCACGAACTCGACGATTCGCCCGTGCCCGGGCTGACGCATCGCTACGTCGACAAGGCGTTGTTTTTACCGCTCAACACGTGCCCCGTGTATTGCCGCTTCTGCACGCGCTCGTACGCGATCGGGCTCGATACCGAGATGGTCGACAAAGTTCCGCTCGCTAAGACCCCCAAAGATTGGCAAGCGGCCTTCGATTACATCGCCTCGCGCCCCGAACTCGAGGACATCGTCATCTCAGGAGGCGACGCGTATCAGCTGCCGGCGAAGAACTTACGGCTGATCGGCGATGCGCTGCTCGACAGCCCGCACATCCGGCGCATGCGCTTCGCGAGCAAAGGGCCGGCGGTCATGCCGATGAAGATTCTCACCGATACCGCTTGGGTCGACGCACTGTCGGCCGTCGTCGACCGCGGACGCGCGCTCGGCAAGGATGTCGTGCTGCACACGCACTTCAACTCGCCAAACGAGATCACGCAGATCACGCAGCGCGCGATGGACGTTCTCTTCAAGCGGGGCATCACGGTTCGCAACCAGTCGGTGCTGATCCGCGGCGTCAACGACGATCCGCAGGTGATGCAGCTGCTGGTCAAGCGTTTGAGCTACATCAACGTGCACCCCTACTACGTCTACATGCACGACATGGTGCGGGGCGTCGAGGAACTGCGCACCTCGGTCGCCACCTCCTGCTCCATCGAAAAGTTCGTGCGCGGTTCGACCGCAGGATTCAACACGCCGCTCTTCATCTGCGATGCGCCCGGCGGCGGCGGCAAGCGCGACATTCACAGCTACGACCACTACGACCGCGAAAACGGCATCGTCGTCTACTCGGCGCCGAGCGTCAAACCAGGCGAACACTTCATCTACTTCGACCCAATCGACACGCTTTCGCTCGAAGCGCAAGCGCGCTGGCAAGAAAGCAGCACGGCCGACCGCATGATCGCCAACGCGATCGAAAAAGCGGGCGGTGCTCGCAGCTACGTACCGGCGTAGTCGACTGTAACAATCCTGCGGGCCTCCTAGCTGTCGGGCTTTGCCCAACTGGCGATGCTCGTCCGTGTCGGACGTATGGCGGGCGGCTTGCGGCGAAGCCGCAAACGCGGGCTCAGCGGTCGCGGATTGCGGCCGAATGAACGTGAGCGTGATTCCCAATCGCGACGGAGATGTATGGACCCTCGCTTTTCACTTGCCGGGCTTGCCGTAGGAACGGCGGTCGGCTTGACCGGCATCGGCGGAAATGCGCTGCTGGCGCCGCTCCTGATCATACTTCTCGGCGTACCTCCGGCGGTCGCCGTCGGTACCGACCTCGCCTACGGCGTTCCGACGAAGATTCTCGCGTGCGCTTTACACTCGCGCCAAAAGAATGTCGATTGGCTCGTGGCCAAGTGGCTGATCGTCGGCGGTCTGCCGGGAACGGTCATCGGCTTGGCGACGTTTGCGATCCTGCGCGCGCACGTTTCGCACGCGGCCCTCGAAGCGGGCGTCAAGCGCGGCATCGGCATAGCCATTTTGGTCGCCTGCATCGGGATCGCGGCGACGTGGCTCATACGCCGCAGCCCGACGGCCGTCGCGGCCGAGCCTGCGGCGGAACGGCAGCGCTGGGCGATCGCCGTGATCGGCGTCATCGTCGGCTTCCTGGTCAGCATGACCTCGGTCGGGAGCGGCTCGGTGACGCTACCGCTTCTCGTCTTCGCCTTGCCGGCGTATGCCCTGCGGCGCCTAATCGGCGCCGAGATTGCATTCTCAGCGTTTCTGGTCCCGCTGGCGGCGGCCGGGCACGTTGCGTACGGTAACGTCAACTGGCTGATGGCCGCAGGCCTCGCCATCGGCTCGTTGCCGGGCGTGTGGATCGGGACGCGACTGTCGCGCCTGATCGGCGACCGCTGGATGCGACCCATCATATTCGCGCTGCTCGCACTCGCCGGCTGGCGCCTGGTCTGAATCAGACGTAGTCGCGCAATGTCAGCGTGATATCGTGCGGGGTGGTCGCCGGCGGCGACGCGATGCCGACGTGCAAGACCGTACCTGCCGGCTCCCGGAACGCTGCGCGCACCGACGCCAAGCTAAGGCCGGCGCCGGATTTTCCATCGATGATCGTGATGACGTCGCCTTTCTTCACGCCCGCCGCGGCCGCGGGCGTGCCCGGCCGCACGTCGACTGCGATCACGTGGCCGCCCTGCGTGATGGCGAAGATTCCCGAACGGTCGTAGGTTTCGGGCTCATCGAAGGCAGCGTCGGGAACAAGACTCATCGTCTGATTCGGATAATCGAAGGCCACGACGAAGCGCTTCCAGACGCCGCCGCCAACGTTGGCACCGACGCCGATGCCGGCGAACGCGCCCTTCGTCGCGGAGCTGAAGCCGGCGATCAGGTTACGGAGTTCGTAGCCGCCGAGCTCCAGGCGCGGAAGACGCCCTAAACGTTCCACATCGCTGCCGCCTATTCCGTAACCGCTCGCGCCCGGCGCGGTCGCGTTGGCCGGAACGACGCTCGGATGCGCCGCGATGAATGGCGAGAAAAGATCGAGCGACGTGCGGCTGCCGGTGTCGACCGCGCACACGGTGGCGATATCGTCGATCGTACACGGCATCTGCGGCTGCGTTCCACCGAACACGAAGTGAATCGCTTTTCCCGGGAGCCCCGAGGCTCCCGGCATCCGTAACGTCACGCGATCGTGGCCGTAGTCGAACGTCGTCACGTAGCGCGCAAGCACTTCCCAGCCGATCAAACCGTCGACCGGCGCGCTCGAAGAGAGGCCGAATCCGGCCCGCACGGGCGCAACCAAGAAGACTTGATCGCGCAACTCTGCGTTGCCGACGCGCAGTGAGTCGACGCGCGCAAAGCGAGACGATTCCGTGGCTGCGCCGACGCCGCTCCCTTGGACGCCGCCGACCGCACCGGCGCCGATCTCGCGCGCGACGGCGGGATCGACGAAATTCGCGCCGCCGGTGTCGAACTCGAAGTGGTACGGGCCCTTGCCGTTGAGAATCACGTTCAGATAGACGTGGTTGTCGACCAACTCGAATGGAACGCTCGTTTCGTTTCCGTTTGCAATGCTGAAGTCGTGGACGGTCGAAGCCGGTTTCCGAATGTGCGTCGCGATGCGGGCGGGGTCGATGTAAACGCGGTCGACCGCTAGGGTCGTGGCATTGCCTTGCGAGTCGGTCGACTTCTGTGAAAAGGCCACTTGCACGCCGCCGGCGCTGCGATAACCGCCCAAGGTCGTCGTCGTGGTCACCGGCGGTATCGTCTCGACGACCCGGACCGGCAGCCGGCTCGTCGCATCGAACCAATACTCGAACGGTACGGGGCTCTGCGGCGGCGTGACGCGGACGACATCGTACGTTACTCCGCCTGTGACGCGGCGCCCGAGGGAAACGACGCGAGCGCCGCCGCGATCGGGCGTCCACAGCGCATACGAATCGCGGTAAAACTGATTGCGTGCGCCGGCGCGTCCCGCGACGCTGCCGTCGACCCAGACGACGCCCTTGGCGTCCCGTGTCCAGGACACACCGCCGTCGTAGCCTTGATCGAAGGAGATCGGCGGAAGATGCGCATCCGTCGCCTCACCGCCCCCTGTGCGGTCGATCCAGGTATCGAACGTTCCAGGAAGGCCGGCAGCATTGCCGTGTGCCTGCAGGCGCCAGCCGCGGAAGTGGGGCAGGCGGTCCGCGCTGAGCGCTTTGCCGGCAGCGCTCAAAACGGTGTTCAAGTCCGGGGACGCGACGCTCTGCGCTCGGACGGACGACCCGTACGCGACGGCAAAGATGGCAGCAGCGAAGAGAAAACGCATACCGGACAATACGCGTCTCGGAGCGCCGATGTTTCGCGCGGAGGGTTCTTTGCAGCGAGCGGGTAGCTGCGGGGAATGCTCGTGTTGGCCGTCACCTACGTCATCAAAGCGGGTCATGAGACCGAGGCCATCGAGTGTTTGAAGCGCTTGACCGCCGAGGCCCGTGACGAGCCCGGGAACCGCATGTTCGTCGCACACCGCGCGCAAGACGATCCGCGCACGTTCTTCCTCTACGAGCAGTACGACGATCAGGCGGCGCTCGACGCCCATCGCGCGACGCCGCACTTCGAACGTTACGGAAAGAACGGCTTGCAAGCGATCGCCGAAAGCCGGCATCCCGCGCTATACGTTCCGCTCGAAGCATAGTGGCGACTCGCGCGGTCTCGCCGGCGCTCGATGCTCGAGCCGCCGAGCCGCCGCAAGCCGATAAACGTCTGTCGGCGACGGTTGTTCACGGGCAATCGCGCGTCGACGATTATGCGTGGCTGCGTCTCAAGGACGACCCCGACGTCGTCGCCTACCTCGAAGCGGAGAACGCGTACACGGAAGCGCTGCTGGCGCCGACCGTCGCGCTGCAAGAAGAACTGTACGACGAGATGCTGTCACACATCAAGCAGACGGATCTTTCCGTACCGTACCGCAAAGGCGAGTACTGGTACTATTCGCGCACCGAAGAGGGAAAGCAGTATCCGATCTACGCCAGAAAGCGCCGTAGCACTGAAAGCACAGACTCGCGCGAGGAGATCACTCTCGATCTCAACGTGCTTGCCGAAGGTCACCAGTTTCTCGCACTCGGCGCTTACGACGTCAGCGACGACGGCTCGCTCCTCGTTTACGCGCTCGATACGACCGGATACCGGCAGTACACGCTCAACGTCAAAGACCTGCGCAGCGGCGCGATCTTACCGGACCGCATCGAGCGAGTCACCTCCGTAGTCTGGGCGTCCGACAGCGCGACCTTGCTGCTGACGACGGAAGACCCCGTTAGCAAGCGTCATGATAAGTTCTGGCGCTACGCGCTCGGGTCGCACGTTCCCGAACTACTTTTCGAGGAGACCGACGAGCGCTACGACATCGGATGTGAGCGAACGAACGACGGCCGTTTCGTCTTACTTTCATCGTACAGCAAGGCTAGGACGGAGATTCGCGCGCTGCGAGCGGATGCTCCGGATGGTGAGCTCGTCACGCTCGCCGTGCGCAGCGACGATCATCGGTACAGCGCCGAGCACCACGGCGGCTTATTCTACATCGTTACCAATCGCGGCGCCATCGATAATCGCATCGCTGTCGCGCCCGACGACGCCCCACAGGAGGAGAACTGGCGCGAGATCGTTCCCGAACGCGACGGCGTCCATGTCGAGCGTATCGATATGTTCGAACGGTATGCCGTCGTGCGTGAGCGCAGCGGCGGATTCGAGAACATCGAAATCCTCGATCTGGACACGCATGCTCTACGGCCTGTTGAACTTGAGGACCGAGTTCACGCTCTGGGATCGGAGCCGAATCCCGAGTTTAATGCGGGCGTCTACCGCTACGCTTACACGTCGCTCGTCACGCCGAAAACAGTCTATGAACTCGATCTGGAGACGGGCTCACGGACAATCCTCAAGGCGACCGAAGTGCCGCATTATTCGCCGGAACAGTATGCAACCGAATTGCGTCACGCTACGGCGCGCGACGGGACGCCGATTCCCATCTCGCTCATCTACCGCAAAGGAACGCCGCGCGACGGAACCGCGTCGCTGCTGCTCTACGCCTACGGTTCGTACGGCATCTCGATCGATCCGGCGTTCTCCGCGACCCGGCTCGTGCTGCTCGATCGCGGCTTCACGTTCGCGATCGCGCACGTGCGCGGCGGCGGCGAGATGGGCGAGCATTGGCGCACCGCCGGGCATTTACAGCATAAGCTCACGACGTTCAGCGACTTCATCGACTGTGCGCAGTACCTGATCGACGAGCGCTTCACGTCGCCCCCGCGATTGGCGATCCAAGGCGGCAGCGCGGGCGGCTTGCTGGTCGGCGCGGTCGTAAACATGCGTCCCGATCTTTTCGGCGCCGCGGTCGCACAAGTACCGTTCGTCGACGTCGCCAACACGATGCTCGACGCGTCGTTGCCGCTGACGACGTCCGAATATCTCGAGTGGGGTGATCCGAACGTGCCTGCGGATTACGAATATATGCTGCGCTATTCACCCTACGATAACGTCCGGCCGCAAAGGTATCCCGCCATGCTCGTCAAGGTCTCAGTCAACGATAGCCAAGTGCCGTACTGGGAGGGGGCAAAGTTCGTCGCGCGATTGCGAGCGTTGGCGACCAGCTCGAAACCACTGCTGCTGGTGACGAATTTCGGCGCAGGCCACGGCGGCGCGTCGGGGCGTTACGACTACTTGCGCGAAGTTGCGCAGACCGACGCATTCGTGCTCGCGACGGTCGCGACGTGAAGCTTCGCACTCCAGCTTTGCTCGCGCTCGCGTCGCTGCTGTTCAACGGCGTTGCGCCGCTGCACGCTTTTGCCGCCGAGGATGCAAAGGCGGCGCTGGCAGAACCGGCGCTTTCACCGGACGGTTCCGAAGTGGCGTTCGTATCGGGCGGCGATATCTGGGCCGCACCCGGTAACGGCGGCGTCGCGCATCTGCTCGTCTCGAACGGGGCGGCGAACGCGCGTCCGATGTATTCGCCCGACGGCAAACAGCTGGCGTTCGTATCGTCGCGCACGGGACATCCCGACTTGTATGTGCTCGATTTCTCGGGCGGCGACGTCCGGCAACTGACGCACGACGACGGCTTCGTCGGCCTCGACGGCTGGTCGCGCGACGGCGCC
>JALYUD010000149.1 GCA_030853905.1 Vulcanimicrobiota bacterium | reverse complement strand
CGCGGGACCCGTCTTCCGGCGCGTTGATGACCGCACTACGCGCGTTCGTGACGGTTGGTCTCGCTGCGTTTTGGGTGCTGCTGTTCGCACCGCCGATGTTCCAGACGCCGCCGAGCAGCTCTACGGGTGTTCATCTCATCTTTACCGGCTCGCCCATCCAGGCCAACGTCGTGCGAGTCAATCCGGGTTCTCCTGCGTACCGGGCTGGGCTACGAACCGGCGCCGTGCTGGGATGCCTCTCGGTTCGCGACTATGCGCTGCTTATCAACCCGAGCCTCGGGTTGCAGCAAGCATACCGGCCGGGCACCGCGATCTCGACCTGCGTGCACCAGAGCGGTACCAGTCGCGTCGTGCGATTTTTCGCGCAAAGTGGTCCGCCGGTCGAGAACTCGTACGGCTCGAACCCCCTCTCGGCGCTCCGGGTCGGCGTCGTCGTTCTGTTCTTTCTCGTCGGGATAGCGCTGGTCATGGCACGGCCCAGCCTGATGACGTGGGTTTTCTACGCCTACTGTTTGGCGAGCGCGCCGTCGCTCTCGGCGCAGGAAAACTGGTCCGTGCTTCCGGCGTGGCAATATGCCGTTGCGGCGGGGCTCACGTCGTTCGGCACCCAAATTGCCGTCGCGCTTCTATTGCTATTCTCCGTGTTGGTTCCGAGCGATCGGATTCCGTCGGGATGGCGCCGCATTGCATTTTTTTGCGGCGCAACTATCGCTCTAGCCGACATCATTTTTGAGTCCGCTTCGGTTTTCTACACCGGCTTTACCGTTTCATATACCCTCGTCAATGGCGTCGACGAGTTACTGACGGCGCTTACCGTTCTCGTCGTGATTGCACGACTTGCCACGATGACGCGCATGGAACGCGGGCGCTTCGGCTGGGCGGCCGTTGCAATCATCTTCGGCGTGGTCGCCAACGACTTGCGCAACGTTCTCTCAAACGGCTCCTCTTTGCCGCTCAGCATCGTGGCTGGTGACCTGACTGTTGTGATGCCGCTGTGCCTGATGTACGCCATCCTGAAACGCCACGTGATCGACGTGCGCTTCGTGATCAGCCGCACGGTCGTATACGCGGTGGTCACGACGTTGATCGTCGGCGTGATCGGCTTCGTCGACTGGATGACGAGTGCTTATCTGCGGCAAGTGCGCCTCGAAATGGCGATCGAGGCGCTGGTTACCATCGCTCTCGCCTTCGCGCTGCACCGCGCCTACGGCTGGATTGAACGGGTCGTCGATTTCGTGCTCTTCCGGCGTAAGCACGACGCCGAGACCTATTTGGATCGGATGGCGAAGACCTTGTTCCGCGCGAAGCGCGAGGAGACGATCGATCGCGCACTCGTGCATGCACCCTATGAAAAGCTGGACTTAACCGTGGCAGCGCTCTTTCGCGCGACCGATTCGTCGTTCGTCATCTCCGCCGCGGCCGGCTGGGATAGGTTCGCCGCGATGTCTTTCGACAGCGAGCATGAGCTGATTCGTTTTCTAACAACGGAGCGATCGAAACTGCAAATTCGCGATCTGCGAACACATGTAGCCGACGAGTTCGAAGGAAACGGAGCCGCGCCGGCGGTTGCGATCCCCTTGTTTGAGAGCGACGATCTCGTTGCGTTTGCCGTTTACGGAATCCACCGCGACGGCACGAAACTCGACCCGGACGAGATCGACACGCTAGAGCGCCTTTGCGAAACCGCAGCACAAGCGTACACCGGTATCGAACTGACGCGTTATCGCGTGGTGGCGAAGCTTGTTCCAGCCGGCTAAGCACCTCATTGTGCTGCCAGGTCACGGAACGTGGCTTTGCTTTGAACCTGCTGATCCGGCCGCTTGTTTGAACATTCTGAATCGCACGCAACCGCGGCAGCGATGGGGCTTGACGGCGTTCTTCCGGATACCGTGAAGATGTTCCCGGCTCCTAAAACTTGCGCTGCAGCGAGAACGAGACGCCTTGGCCGCCGCTCGAGGGTTCCGCGGCGGTTACGGTTTGATTGGTCGAGAACAATGCGTTCGTTTGAATGGGGGCGAACTTGTTGACGCCGGGTTGGCTGAAGAAGGTCAGCTGTGCGGCGGTTGTGTTCGCCTTGTTGGCGAACTGCAAGCCGACGCTCTGGCGTTGCGGATAGTTGAACGATTCGGCGAAGACGACGTTTACGTTGGCGAAGAGCCGCCGCGCAGCGTTGAGGCTGACCCCGCCGCTTCCCGGCAGATAGTTGAATGCGAAGTTGGAAAGACCGAGTGCTCCGCCGACTTGCGAACTGAACGGTTCGAAAATGTTTTGCGTCAGTAACGATCCGAGTTGTCCGACGGCGGCAGCCTCGAAGGGATTCTGCTGCGGGCCGGTCGCCGCGGTCTGCTGGATGCCCGAAACGGCCCCGAGCGTCTGCGCGCCGACCAGCAAACCGAGAATCTGTTCGCGCGAATAAGCGGGAGTCGATGCGAGTGCGACGTTGAGCTGCGTTGCTAGGCCCGTCACTTCCAAGGAGACGTCGGTAGACGGATTCGATACGGTCGTCGTCGCGCTGATGTCGACCGTGGGGATCACGCCGTTGCTCGGATCGAAACTGATCGTGCTGCCATCCTGTACGCGGAAGGTGCGGTAGAAGCTGAAGGTGCCCCCGCCGACCGTCGTCAGCTCACCGGCAAGCTGCGGTCCCGCTAAGCTGCCGCCGACATGAAGGTTTCCGGTCGCGCCGATGTCGACGGGCCCTCCTTGGACCCGCACGTCGCGATCGACGGCAACGTTGAGATCGAGGGCCAGCGGCAGCGCCGGCGCCGCCGGCGTCTGCGGAGCTTTCGGATTGAAAACGGCCGAGAGCGGAATGCGGGTGGAGCTGAAAGCGACGTTACCGCCCAGATCGATCGGCGCATCGGGACTGCGGACGATGTCGAGTGCGCCGTCGAGGCGGCCGCGGAAGAAGGCCGGCACGTCGAGGACCGGACTATTGAGCGCGACGTGCAGCCGTCCGGCGAGGTCGTGGGCCGGGCGGCGCAAGCTCGGCACCGCTGCTTGACCCATGGCGACGATCGTTCCGCCGCCGACCTTTCCGCTCGTATCGTGCAACGTGGCGGTCGTTCCCGCGAAGGTGAGCTGCGCGACCGCGTCCGTCAACTTCGATCTGACTTGCGGCCCGACAAATGAACCGTTCGATAAGGCGATCGTTCCGCTCAAGCCGGGATTGGCGACGCTTCCGCCCAGAACGACGCCACCGTCGAGCGTACCGGTGGCCCGAGTGCCCTTCGGAAACAGTGCGGCGAACTGCGCGAGGTCGACCTTCTGCGCGCTCAAACGGAACGCGAGGGGGGCGGTCGGCGCGATCCCCGGCCGTCGGCCGGCCGACAACGGAACGTCGCCGCTCGCGACGACGCGGCCGCCGTTCAAATCGACGGCTGCGTTCTTCACGCTGACGCGCGAGCGGGTGATCGCGACGTCGGCATGCGCGTGCGGCAACGTATAACGGGCGTAGCGCGCCCCCTCGGCGTCGAACGTGTCTTCCAGTAGCGGCAGACGCGGCGTTCCGCTGACGTGCAAGGTCGTGCGCAGCGCCCCCGCCGCGTCATATGTTTTACCAGTGAACGTATGCGCCAGCGCGCCGATGTCTTGCGTTTGGGCGAGCACCGTCAGGTCGAGCGGCGCTTGCGGCCTCAAACCGACCGAACCCGCGGCCGATGCCTGCAGATCGTCGATCGCCAGCACGGCACGCGTGATCGTGAACCGTCGACCGGCGGCGCGCGCATCGAGGGTTGCGGTGCGGATCGGAATGCGCTTGACCAGCCCATCCTGCAATGCTGCGTGCGCGTTCGCGCGGATGTCCGGATAGGTGCCGGCAATTCGCGCGTCGGCGTCGATCTTGCCGACGAGCGGCGCCGCAATGCCCGCGGCCGGCAGCCACACGCCGAGATCGACGTTCTGCGCCCGTGCGTTCAAGGCGAGCGACGTGCGGCTCAAAGCATTGTGGAGCGGCCGGTGCGCCGCCAAGGTCACGTCACCCGCTTCGGATATGCGCCCCGCGGTGCTGCCCAGCACCAGGTTCGTGAAGATCGTTCGCCCGCTCGTTGCGAGGTCCGCGCGGGCGTCGCCGAGTTCGAAGCGCCGAAAGCGCGTACCGCGCAAACGCAAGCGGCCGTCGAGCGCCAGATGGTCCGGTGCGTTTTGCAGCGCAAGCGCCAGGGCGCCATGGCCGCCAAGCGTATCGCCGTAGTTGAAGTAATCGTTGAAATCGGTCAGTTCGAGGTGCGGCGCGCGAAGGGCCAAACGCTGCGTGCGCCGGGAGACG
This sequence comes from Vulcanimicrobiota bacterium, assembly GCA_030853905.1. GTDB lineage: Bacteria > Vulcanimicrobiota > Vulcanimicrobiia > Vulcanimicrobiales > Vulcanimicrobiaceae > Nyctobacter. The sequence goes on along the minus strand of JALYUD010000149.1, from coordinate 12,631 downwards.
TCGCCGTTGAAACCAATGACTGATGAACCGACCGTCACCGTTCCGCCGCGGGCTCGGACGACGTTCGCGTTCCCGCTCAACGCAACGGTCGCATCGCGGTACGCAAGGCCATTGAGCGACCCTTCGGGGATCGTGATGCGGCCGGCAACCGACGGCGAGCGGCCTTGTCCCGTAACGCGAGCGGTCGCGTCGAGGGTCCCTTCGGGATAATGCGGCGCGTGGAATAGTTGCGCGAAGGTTCCGATGTCGGCTTCGGATATTGCGGCCTGCAAATCGTAGCGCGCATCTTGCGGCGTGCCGCGAACGCCGCTGACCGTGCCGTCGAGCGTACCGATGGCCGGTCCGGCCACGACGTTTCCGTCGCTGATCGTCAACGTATCGCCCGCAAAGCGCAGCGTCGTTCCGGCATCGAGCGGAAGCTTGGCGATGCGCGGATTCGTCGAACGCACGTCGCTTGCGGCGACGCCCGCATCGACCAGCGGTGCCGTCGGCGTGCCCCCGACACGCGCGATCGCACTGACCGTACCGGCCGCAACCGGCAGGCCCCAAGCGCGCAGCGCCGCGAGATCGATGTTCGCTGCCGACACGTCCAAGGTGCCGCCGCCCCCGAAGCTGCCCTGCGCGACGACGTCTTGACCCCCGAGCCGTAGGCGCGCGGCATAGACGTCGAGCGTCTTCCCGGCGATTCCGAGCGTGCCGTCGAGCGCTTCGAGTGGTATGCCGTTCACGCTCGCGCCGTCGAAACGCGCGCCGGCGATTTGCGCAATCGCGGAGGAGCGGCCGGCGGCGACGACGGCGATCGGAAGGTCGACCTGGCCGCGCGCTTTCAGCTTTCCACCGGCGGCGCGCGCCAGGGCTTCGAGCGACCCGCGATAGCGTAGTTGCGCTTGCACGCGCGCGCCATCACGCACGTTGCCGTGGAACGTCAGATCATCGATCGGATAGCCGAGCGCGACGACGCCCGAGGCATGCGCATCACCGCCGAGCACGAAGCGCTTTCCAGCAAACGCGCCCGCGAGTGCGCCGTCCAGCGTTCCCGAAAGCGGCGGCGCTTGCGGCAGCGCAAAGCCGGGAAGGGACGGTTGCACTCCACTGGTCGATAACGTGAAATCGTGCAGCGCGACGAAAGCCGCGCCGCCTCCGGCATGCGGACGGTCGAGCGCGACGCGCGCGTACAGACGCCGGTTCCCCGGGCCCGCAAGGGTGATCGGGCCGACGGTCCCTTCGCCTTGCCCGTCGACTGCGAGCGTTCCCACAAGCTGTTGCGTTGCCGTCGCGCCGGCGAATACGCCCGAGGTAGCGAGCTTCGCGTCGGTTCCGGCAGCGACGACCGTGCCGTCGACCGTCATCGGTCCCAAGATGTCCGCACCATACGGCAGGCGCGAGACCGGAGCGGCCGCGCGAGCCAGGAGATCGACGGCGGTGTGCTTGCCCAACACGACGGTGCCGCGCGTGCCGACGGCGATGCCGTCGTAACGCAGTCCCGCTTCGATGATCGACGTCCGCGAGCCGTGCAGGGCGACCAGTCCGTGCGGATCGTCGAGCGGAATGTTGCGATACGAGATGCCGGGTGAATTGAAGCGCACGAACGTCAGCGGTTGCGTCGCGCTGCCTTCAACGAAGATTTTGAACGCCACGGGGCCCTCGAGCGGAAAGTGTTTGGCCGCATCGGAGAGGGTGATCAGTCGCTCCAAATCGCCGCGTCCGGCGATGCCCAGGTGAAACATCGGATGGCCCAGGCCGTAGATCGCGCCCGCGATGCGGAGCGGCACGCCGGCGATCGAACCGTCGGCTTTGGTGATCGCCAACCCGTCATCGTACACTTGCAGGTAGCCGCGCCCGTCACGCAGCGGTTTGGCGATCCCGTTGAGATAGGGTTGGAAGTGATCGAGGTTCGCCGTGATCGACAGGTGGGGCCGCATCGCGCCCGACTTGTCGCGCAGGGCGTAGATGTGCGCGTTGACGTCGTTCAGCATCCCGTACGCGACGTGCAACGAGCGCGAGTTGACCGCGTAGTCGAACAGCGGGGCGAGCGCCAGGGTCGGCGCCGCGATGTGGATGTCGGCGTAACCGCGCGCAACGTCGACCGTGCCGGCGAGCGAAAACGGAAACTTGCCGCCCTCTTCGAGGACCGTTAGGCCGCCGACGACGCTCGAACGCTTGCGCGGATCGATGTCGGCGTCGAGTTGGATGTTTTCGAATGCCAGCCGGCGACTGTGTGCGAAGATGCGCGTTTCATCGACGACGCCGATCGAGCCGTCTTTTACGAGCAAACGAATCTTGGGAATCGTCGGCAGCTTACTCGCCCCGTTGCGCTTGGGAAACGTAAAGTTGTACGAGCCGTCCTTGTGGTGAACGATCGTCAGCTTGGGGCGATCGATCTCCACTCCGTGGATTCCGTAGAAATACGGTTTGCGAAAGAAGTCGCGCAGATTGTAGGCGATCACGATCCGGCGAGCGCTGAAGAACGGCTCACCGTGCGTCCCCGCGATATCCGGTCTTGTGAGGGTCAGCCGGCCGCCGTGGTTCTCGAGCCGCTGATAGCTGATGCCGTAACCTGCGGCATGTCCGGCGGCGGAGATGCCGGCCCGCAGGACCGAGCCGCCGAACGCAACGATGGCGATTGCGATGACGACGACGACCCCCCCGGCGATCAGGAGGCCGCGCTGCCGACGCTTCACGAGCGCTTCACGGTTTTAGCGGCCTTCATCATGAAAGGCGGCCGGGGCGCCCCATGAGCAGGCTTCGGCCTCACTAGGTGCGAAATGCACTGGTTGACCGGATCGGGCCGAGGTCGGTCGGCGCGAAATCGGGCTGCGATCGCGGGCTTCGGGAAGGTGGTCATGCGAGGGCCGGGGTTGTTGTTCGTCGTGTCCGGGCCCTCGGGAGCCGGCAAGGACACGCTGGTCGATGCGCTGCGAACGCGCATGCCGCGCTTGCGCTACTCGGTTTCGGCGACGACCCGCGAACCGCGGCCCGGTGAACGCGACGGTGAAGCGTACTTTTTCTACGATCGCGAGCTGTTCGAAGCCAAGGCGCGCGCCTCCGCGTTTTTGGAGACCAAGGAGTACAACGGCCATTTCTACGGCACGCCGCGCGAATTCGTCGAAACGACGCTGGCCGACGGATACGACGTGATCATGAAACCCGAAGTCAACGGTGCGCTGGCCGTCAAAACGGCGTTTTCCGAGGCGGTTCTCGTGTTTCTGCTTCCGGACAAGTTTTCGCACCTGCGCTTACGCCTGGCAGCCCGACGTACCGAGTCCAGTGACGAGATCGCCGCGCGCCTGGCGATCGCCCATGGTGAACTCGGCGCGATTCGAGCATTCGATTATGTCATCATCAACGAACAGGCGCCGCCGGAGTTCCGCCACGAGCCTCCGGCAGTCGACGATCTGGAAGCGATCGTCAAGGCCGAACGCTTCCGCATCCATCACTACGACGACGCAACTTTTAGGAGCGTAGAAGACGCATGAGTGATTCAGTTTTCGGAGATCTGGACGGGCTTCTTGAGCATGTCGACTCCAAATTCACCCTGGTCAACGTGGTCACCAAGCGAGCAAAGCAGCTCAACAACGGTGCGCCCCCGCTGAGCCCGGACGCAAATCCCAACAAGCCGGTCTCGACCGCCTTCGACGAGGTCGCCGACGGTAAAATCCCTTACAAACGCGTCCGAGAAGGTATTAAGTAAGCTTCTCTCATGTGTGGAATCGTCGGGTACGTCGGGCATCGTGATAGCGTGCCGATCATCTTGGATTCGCTGCGGCGCCTCGAGTATCGCGGCTACGACAGCGCCGGCATTGCCGTGATCGACGCCGCCGGCGCTCTCGCCGGATCGAAGGCGGAAGGGAAGCTGGCGCGGCTGGCCGAGCGCCTCGGAGCCCAACCGCTGCATGGCTCGACCGGGCTTGGGCATACGCGCTGGGCGACGCACGGGCGCCCGTCGGACCAAAATGCGCACCCCCATCTCGACTGCAGCGGCACGTTCGCCGTCATCCACAACGGCATCATCGAAAACTATGCGAGCTTGCGCGAACGGCTGCTCGCAAGCGGCCATACGTTCGCGAGCGAAACCGATACCGAAGTGCTGGCGCACCTCGTCGAGGAACACGACGACGGCGATCTGGCCGCGGCGGTGCGGGCGACCTTGCGCGACGTGCGCGGAGCATTTGCGCTCGGGGTCATCTCGGCGCGAGAACCGGAGCGTCTGGTGTTCGCGCGCAGCGGTGCGAGCCCGCTCGTGATCGGGATCGGCGACGACGAAATGTTCATCGCGTCCGATACGCCGGCGATCTTGCAGTACACGCGCAAACAACTGATTCTGCGCGAAGGCGAGATGGTCGTGGTCGACCGCTCCGGCTATCACTTGAGCGACTTCGCCGGCAAGCCGCTCGAGCGCGAGATCACGCAGGTGATGTGGGACGCCAGTTCCGCTGAAAAAGACGGCTTCAAGCACTTCATGCTCAAGGAGATGTTCGTCCAGCCGAGCGTCGTCAAGGAAACGCTGGCGGGGCGTATCGACGAATCCGGCGATTCGCAACTTGCCGCCGAGCTTCACATCGACGAATACATGCTGCGGGCGATTACGAAGATTTCGATCACGGGCTGTGGAACCGCATTCCACGCCGGCATGGTCGGCATGTTCCTGCTGCGCGCGCTGTGCAAGCTGCCCGTGGAAATGGAATTGGCCAGCGAGTTTCGGTACGGCGACCGTGTCCTCGACACGCGCACCTTGACGATCGCCATGTCGCAGTCCGGCGAGACGGCCGACACGATCGAAGCGGTCAAGATTGCCAAGGCGTCCGATGCGCCGGTGCTCGGCATCTGCAATGTTTTGGGTTCGCACTTGACCCGCATGGCCGACGGCATCCTCTACACGCGCGGCGGCCCCGAGATCGGCGTCGCCGCGACCAAGACCTACGTTTCGCAGGCCGTCGCGATGGTGCTCTTCGCGCTGTATCTCTCCCGCGTGCGGCTGCGTCAGCACGACGTGCCGATCGAGCGTCTGCGCGAGATCGCCCGTAACACGAAGCTGCTGCCCGAAGCGATCGATCTGTGCCTCAACGGCTCGGACGAGATCCGCAAGGTCGCGAAAAAGCTGCGCAAAGCCAAGAGCGCGCTGTTCGTCGGCCGCTACGTCAACTTTCCGACCGCGCTCGAAGGCGCGCTCAAGCTCAAGGAGATCTCGTACATCCACGCCGAGGGCTACGCCGCGGGCGAAATGAAGCACGGCCCGATCGCGCTGCTCGATTCGCGCGTCCCGGTAATCGGCATCGCGACCGACGGCCGCGTGCGGGAGAAGATGCTCTCCAATATCGCCGAGGCCAAAGCCCGCGAAGCGATCACGGTCGTCATCGCCAACCACGGCGATCACGAAGCAGCCGCTCTAGCCGACCACGTCTTCTGGGTCCCGAAAGTCGACGAACTCCTCTCCCCGATCGTCAACATCGTCCCGCTCCAGCTGCTCGCCTACCACATCGCCGACATCGACGGCAAAGACGTCGACCAACCCCGCAACCTCGCGAAAACGGTAACGGTGGAGTAGCTCCGGCTGTCCCGCATATGCGCTGCAGGATGGTCGAATCGACTAAAGCGCAAGCTCTCGAAAAACGGTAACGATCGAGTAACACGGTCGACTGTCGCGAGCCGGCGCTTCATGGGTCGCCGAATCGATTAAGCGCGCGCGGCCCTCGAAAGCCGCCGGCTTGCCGTGCAATTTTGCGTTTTTTTGGCGCGGTACCGACGCTTACGATACTAGTTGACAACCCGCCCCTCCCGGCGTATCATGCAACTACGAATCTAGGAGGTGGCATGCCTCGAAAAAAATCGCTCGTGCTCACGGACCACGAGTTGCGCTTGATGGAAGTGCTATGGGAAGAAGGGCGGGCGACCGTATCCGGTTTGACCGCTGCGTTGCCGCCACCGGCCTTGGCGTACAACACCGTTCTTTCCACGATGCGCACGCTCGAACAGAAAGGCTACGTTGCGCACGAGGAAACCGGTCGTGCGTTCACCTATCGCCCTCTCGTCGAACGTAACGATGCGGCGAAGTCGGCCATCAAACACGTGATGGCGCGCTTCTTTCAAAACTCGCCGAACGCGCTTGCCGTAACGCTCCTTGACGACGTTCCATTGAGCAAAGCCGATCGCGAACAAATTCGCGAGTTGCTCGAGCGCAAGACGAGACGACGCCAGTGACTACCGCACTTGCGCATGCGGCGCTCGCAATTTCTGCCGCCTTGTTCGACGGCCTTTGGGAAGGCGTGTTGATCGTCGGCATCGCGGCCCTCGGCCTCCGCTGGCTGCCGAGGCTCGGCGCCGCGACGCGCTACGCGATTTGGCTATTCGTACTGGCGGCGCTCGTCGTGATCCCCATCCTTACGGTTTGGGTTCCTCGGCTACAAGTCGCTGAGCCGGTCAGGAACGGAATTGCGGCGGCCGGCTCAAACGGCATTTCGATGGTTTCTTCGGTCCATGTCGCGCGATCCCGAAGTGACGCAGTGAGGCGAACGACCAATGCAGGGATCGTAGGGCGGCCAGCGTCGGGTCCCACAGGCGTTACGCGGATGACGCGCATTTCTCAGGGCGTTGCGCCGCTGAAACCCCATAGTATAACACCGGCTATTCCGCGAATCATGATTCCTCAAAGCCTCGCCGTCGCAGCCGCACTTTGCTGGATACTCCTCGCGTGCTGGCGTGGCGTACTCTTATATTCAAACCTTCGCGAGTTGACCAGCATCCGCCGCGGCGCCTCGTTGTGGTCGCGTGCGCACGGCTACCCGGTCCTACGCTCGGAGCGAGTACAGGTTCCGCTTGCCGTCGGACTGCTGCGCCCGGCGATCATTTTGCCTGTGACGCTGGTCGAACAGCTGCCGGCCGACGCCGTGGAAACGATCGTTCTTCACGAGGTCGCGCACTTGCGACGATACGACGTCTGGACGAATGCCGTTGCGCGCATTGCAGAGGCGTGGGTCGCGTTCAATCCAGCGGCGTTGTTTGTCGTGCGCCGGCTGTCGATGGAGCGGGAGATCGCGTGCGACGATTGGGTTGTCGCTCACTTGGAAGCGGGCGACGTGTTGGCACGAGCCTTAGCGACAATGGCGACGCAGGTAAAGTGCCGCGCGCCGCTCGCTGCCCCGAGCGCTATTGGTTCCCGGCACTCGGTCGTCGTGCGCATCGAGCGGCTTTTGGACTCGCACCCTCGACATCTTCGCCTTTCCTTCTCCGCACTCGGAGGCGCCTTTACGCTACTAGCACTGATTGCGTTCGTTATGCAGTCCGTCTCGCCGGTGCTCGCCTATGAGGCCGGCCCGAACGGTCCAAGGCACCGTGCGGCGGTACAAATTTCAGCTACCTGCGCGGTGCCCAATCGCGGCATCCGGATGCGCGCGCCGTTCAGAAATGTTTGGTACGATCCGGCGGATCCGAACAAGATTGTTTCCCGATACGGCACAGCAAACGTTGCCTCCGTCGAAGTAATGATCGATGCCGACGGGAAGCCGCGCAAGGTTGCCGTCCTTTCCGCACCGCGCTATCCTGGCATGGTTAAGCACGTCACGCGCATCTTCATGACCAGTAGGTATGAACCGGCCCTTCACAACTGCAGCCCCATTACAGCAACCATGAGAACCGGCGCGCGATTTGGGTCGGTCAACGGGAATTCTCTTTCCATCGTCGCGCCGGCATACCCCAGCGGCTGGAGCGCCCGGTATAAATCGGCATGCAAGGTGCCCAGCCTGATTCATACCGGCGTGCCCGCGTTTCCTGAGTCGATGCGCAGCGTCTCAGTAGACAAATCTTATGGCGCTTCGGCACGCGTCCATGTAGACACCGCAGGGACCGCAACGAACGCGTCTATTACGACGTCGAGTGGGCAAAAGGCCTTTGATGATGCCTTGCTGACTGCAGCGCGGACGAGGCACTACCCGCTAACGGAGAGCACGGGATTCAAACCAGTGCGCCCGGACAACGCTCCGCTTTCATGGAATGCATCCCACGGTTCCAACGTGTACTCCAAGTGCACGCCCTTGCCGACCGAGTATGTGTGGAGCACGACATTCAGTCGAGTTGTTCCGATGGGCCTCCCGGGCTCGGCCGGTGACGTTCTCTTTGAAGAACCCGTGCTCGCCCCATGAATCCTGGTTGAAGCACCTCATAAGTTCTTGCGTGGCGTTGATGAGTACGCGCCTGCTTGACCGTATCGGACCCTGTACGTTGGAAGGACGGTAGTGCCATGTTTTACAGGCTTTGCCTTATTCTCGCCCTCGGGTTGACGGCCGCGTCGGCGCGGATCGCGGTGCCCGACACGCCAGCCGGTCATGCTCTCAACGCTTGGCTGCAAGCCTTCGATCGCGGCGACCGAATTGCGTATCGGCAGTTCCTGCACAACAGCTTGCCGTCGCGCGTGAAAGATCTAGACCAGGAGATGCAGTTTCGGGCGATGACCGGCGGCTTCGATCTGCGGAAAGTCGAAGTTTCGACGCCCAGAAAGATCGTTGCCCTGGTGCAGGAACGCCTCTCGGATCAGTTCGGCCGTCTTACGCTGCAAGTCGAAAACGCTAAGCCCCATCGCATCGCCGCTTTGGATGTGAGCGCCATTCCGCGGCCTGCCGATTTTTCGCTGCCGCACCTGGGCCAGAATGCACTGATAACGGCGCTGCGCAGCAAACTGGATCGGGAGAGCGCGGCCGATCGCTTTTCCGGCGCGGTGTTGATGGCGCACGGCGGCACGACGATCTTCGCCCGGGCATACGGCCTTGCCGACCGCGAGCACAAAGTCCCAAATACGTTGGACACGCGGTTTCGCATCGGGTCCATGAACAAGATGTTCACGGCCGTTGCGATCTTGCAGCTCGTGCAAACCGGTAAACTCGGGCTTGACGATCCGCTGGGCAAATACCTGACGGACTACCCCAACAAGGACGTGGCGTCGAATGTAAGCATACGCGAGCTTCTTACGCATACGGGTGGCACCGGCGACATCTTTGGACCCCAGTTCGAAGCGCATCGGCTGCAATTACGCACGCTGGATGACTACGTGAAACTCTATGGCAGCCGCGGACCGAAATTCAAGCCCGGTAGCCGCTGGGAGTACAGCAACTATGGTTTTGTTTTGCTCGGCGTCGTGATCGAGAAGGCGACCGGCCAGAGCTACTACGATTATGTTCGCGAACACGTCTACGTGCCGGCGGGCATGGCCTCGACGGACTCCGAGCCCGAGGATCAGCCCGTGGCACGTCGCAGCATCGGCTACACACAAGCGAATAGCGACCAGTGGCAGCCGAACACGGACACGCTACCGTATCGCGGCACGTCGGCGGGAGGCGGATTTTCGACGGTCAACGATCTTTTAGGGTTTGCCCTGGCATTGCAGAATCATAAGCTGCTCGATTCGCGCTACACCGAGATGCTGACCACGGGCAAGGTCGACACGCCGCATGGCCGTTACGCGTTCGGTTTTGAAGATCAAACGATCAACGGCACACGCTGCTTCGGCCACGGCGGCGGCGCCCCCGGCATGAACGGCGATCTTGAAATCTGCCCCGGCCCGAACTACGTCGTCGCCGTATTGGCCAACCTCGATCCACCCGCGGCGAGTCGGATTTCCGACTTCATCACAAATCGTCTACCGACGAGCGAGACCAAGACGCAGTAATACGGCGCGGGAGTGATGCGGTCAAATTGAGACATCAGGCCGTCTGATGGGCTTGCGGTTCGTCCGCTTACTCTATGGAATTTCGCCCTCGGCGACGCGAGTCTGCCGGAGGGCTCGCCGGTGCTTGCGGCGCACGAAGGGGGCGATGACTTCGGCGCCTTTTGCGCGGGTCGATGGGCGCACAACCGATGCGCTGCGGCCTGTAACGCTCGAAACGAACCCGCTGGCTTTTGCCGAGGGAAGCGCGCTGATTGCGCTCGGGAACACGCGCGTTTTATGCGCGGCAACGATTGAGGAACGAATTCCGCCTTGGTTGCGCGGTCAGGGCAAGGGCTGGGTGACGGCGGAGTATGCGATGCTGCCGCGGGCAACGCAAGAGCGGACGCAACGCGAAGCGGCGCGCGGCCGGATCGGCGGCCGGACGCACGAGATTCAGCGGCTGATCGGGCGGGCACTCCGCGCGGTGACCCATCTCAAGCTGCTGGGCGAACGGAGCATCGTCGTCGATTGCGACGTGTTACAGGCTGACGGTGGGACGCGAACGGCCGCGATCACGGGCGCGTACGTTGCGCTCGCACTTGCGCTACGGCGCGACTTCGCGCCCGGAACGCCAAAATGGCCTCTGCGCGGGCAAGTCGCGGCAATCAGCGTCGGCTACGTCGACGGCGTGCCGCACCTTGACCTGGCTTACTCTGAGGACAGCCGCGCGGAGGTCGATATGAACGTCGCGCTGACCGATGCCGGTGAGTTCGTCGAGGTCCAGGGAACCGCCGAAGCTCGGCCTTTTGACCGCGCCGGGCTTGATACGATGCTGGCCCTGGCCGAAAAGGGAATTATGGAGCTTTTCGCGCTGCAGCGGGCGGCGCTCACGCGCCCTGGTGGCTAAATCGCGCTTTCGACCCTGCGCGCGCAGCGGACCCGGGACGACGTGAGCGCGGACGACGTGACCGAAGCCGACACGAATGAGGCGGCGCCGGCGCTGCCGATATCCGAAAAAACCAGCGCGGTCGCGCGCGATGCGCTCACGGAACTTCACGGCGACGTCGCACGCTTCTACGTTCGCGACCGCACCTTGCGGCGTGCGCAGACGGCCTTCGGCGAAGTGCTCCAAGGCAGCGGTCCGCTCGATGCGGCGGCGGTGAAGACGTACCTGGACGCCGTCGCCCGGTACTTCGCCGCTTTCGAACGCGAAGCGCACGCGCATCTCAAAGACGTTGAAGCCCGCTTGTCACGGGTCGCGCAGTTGCAATTCAATTTGACCGCCGAACGCGGCGTCGCGGCGCGACGGGTTGAAGCGACGGGGGCCGTGCTCGGCCGCCTCCAGAAATTGTCGGGTCGATGAAAGTTTTCGAGGACGTCGGCCGCGGAACGGTCGGCTTCGCCGAGTACGCCGGCGGCGCCGCGACCCTTGCGGCGGAAGCGGGCTCGTTCATCGGACGGTTGCGCATCCGCGTCGCGGAGACGTTCGCTCAGGCGTATTTTCTGGGCGTACAGTCGTTCGCGATCGTGCTGCTGACATCGCTCTTTACCGGCATGGTCATCACGCTCGAGTCGGCCAATCAAGCCAAGAGCTACGGGGCTTCGAGCTTGGTCGGCGGCGCCGTTGCCTACGTGTCGTCGCGGGAACTCGGCCCGATGCTGACGGCGGTCGTCGTCGCCGGGCGCGCCGGCGCCGCTATGGCGGCTGAGCTCGGCTCGATGGTCGTCACCGAACAGATCGAAGCGCTCGAAGCGCTCGGACTTTCACCGGTGCAAATGCTCGTTGTGCCGCGACTGGTGGCGATGGTCTGCATGCTGCCGCTGTTGACGATCATGGCCGACATCGTATCGATCATCGGCGGGATGTATCTGGCCCACCAAGCCGCGGGCATCAGCTACGATTCGTTCCTCACGTCGGCGCGCCAGTTCAGTGCCTTCGGCGACTATCTCAAAGGCATGGTCAAAGCCGTGTTCTTCGGGATCATCATCGTCGTGATCTCATGCTACCAAGGCTTCGGCGTGCGCGGGGGAGCGGCCGGCGTCGGCAAAGCGACGACGGGCGCCGTGGTCACGGGCATCATCCTGATCTTCATCACGAATTTTTTCTTATCGATCGTCCTCTATGGAACCAGCGGCTAATGAGCAGCCTCGCGACGATCGAGAAGGTCACGTTGCGCTACGGCGAGCGCGTGATTTTGCAGAACCTCTCGCTGCGCATCGAGGAACGCGCCATCACCTGCCTCATCGGCCTTTCCGGCGCCGGAAAATCGACGATCTTGCGTCTGCTCAATGGACTGCGTCAGCCCGATGCCGGACGGGTGACGGTCCGCGGCGTCGACCTGCGTACCCTGCGCGAACGCGATCTGATCGAGCTGCGGCGCAAGATCGGGTTCTCGTTTCAGTTCGCCGCTCTCTTCGATAGTCTCACGGTCGCCGAAAACGTCGCGATGCCCCTGCGCGAACATTCGAAGATGTCGAAAAAAGAAATCGACAAGGTCGTTCTCGAGGGGCTCGCTTCCGTGGGGCTCGAGAACGTCGCGGACCAGATGCCGGCGCAGCTTTCCGGCGGCATGCTCAAACGAGCGGGCTTCGCCCGCGCCATCATCACCAATCCCGATCTCGTCCTTTACGACGAACCGACGACGGGGCTCGACCCGATCATCACCCACGTGTTGACCGATACGATCAAGCGGCTGCGCAAGCAGCTCGATGGGGCCGCCGTCGTGGTCTCGCACGACCTCGAAAGCATCTTCGCAATGGCCGATTATGTAGCCATGCTCTTCGAGGGTGCCATCATCGCGTATGGAACGGTCGACGAGTTGAAACGATCGGACAACCCGATCGTTCAACAATTTCTACAGGGCAGTGAGGTCGGGCCGATTCCGCTGTAAGAATCGGCGACGAAAGTGACGGTATGAACAAACAGGCCTGGGTCGGCGCCTTTACCATCCTTGGGATCATCGCGGTTTTCGCGGTGTATTTCGTGCTGTCGAGTCT
>JALYUD010000100.1 GCA_030853905.1 Vulcanimicrobiota bacterium | reverse complement strand
AAGGCCCGTAGCGACGACGTCCACGCGTCAAATCTGAGCCTCGCTCAGATTGGGGGGGCCTGGACGTTGTGGGCAAAGGCTTCCAGGCGGTCGCGGTCCAGGGCGCGGACGCGGCCGCGGTCGAGTTCGACGGCGCTTGCGTTTTTGAGGCGTAACAGCGCGCGGGCGGCCATGTCGCGCACGGTCCCGGCGGCTTGCGCGATTTGGGCTTGAGAGAGATTCTCGACGCCGGAGAGGCCGCGCGCCATGCCCGTCGTGGCCGCCGCATACGAGAGCAAGAACTTCGCGACCCGCTGCAAGACGTGAGCGAACGCGAGGTCGGCGATCGTTTCAATCGAGCGACGACGCGCCTGTGATGCGTCGGCGAGGAAGCCGATCGCGAGTTCGGCATCGTTACGGCTGGCGTGCAGAACCGCTTCAGTCGGCAGCAGAACGAGCGTGCAATCGGTCAGTGCGTCGGCTCGCGTCGTCGCGCCGCCGCCGTCGAAGGTACCGGTTTCATTGAGGGGGTCGAGCGGCAGGCGCTCACCCAATGATTGCGTTTTCCCGTCGGGTGAGAGCAGCGTGTAGATCACTTTGCCGGCTCGGACGAAGGCCAGATAGGGCCACATCTCGCCCTCATCATAGATCGTCTCACCCTGGCGAAACGAACGCTCCGTTGCGCTTCCCGCGAGTTCCCGCACGGTTGCCGCGCGGGCGTGCGCGAACGGCGTGCAGTGCGCCAGAAACGTCGCAACGTCGGCGTTCTCGTCGATGCGCTCGATGCGGATCGTCCAGTGGCCCGATCCGAGGTTGCGCGCGTCCCACGAAAACCGGCCGGAGCGATGCTGCAGGAACTCGTTGCGTAGGGCTCGCGGGTCGCTCTCTTCGAGCAACTCGAGGACGCCGCCAAGCTGCAACTTATCGAACGCGTCCAGGATGATGACGTTGCGGTTCGTATTGGGAAGCGTTCGGCTATCGAGCGTCGTCGCCGGAACCCGCGTAGTCGCCATGCTGCACGTTGTTGGCACCAAAGACGCCCGCCGCCTCCCCATTCGGCGCCCGGGGCGTCGCGCTACGGGCCTCATGGTCACGATTCGCTCGGCACCAAGCCGCCCGCTTCGGCTCTAACTCCGTACCGGTACCGGACGGCAAAACGGTCGCCTCAGACGGCGCGAAACGCCGGCGGCCGCTTTTCGAGAAAGGCTTTAGTGCCTTCGGCAAAATCTTCGGTGTCGATCAAAGCACCGAAGCCCAAAGCTTCAAGCGCGAGGCCGGTCTCGAGCGATAGGGCGATACCGTCGCGGATCGCTCGTTTGGTTGCGGCGACCGCAAGCGGCCCCTTTGAGGCGATCAAGCCGGCGATGCGCTTGCTCTCGGGGAGCAGCTCCGCCGGCGCGACGACGCGCTCGACCAGCCCGACCCGCAGCGCCTCGGCGGCGTCGATCGTTTCACCGGACAAACATAGGTACATCGCCATGCCTCGCCCGAGGAGCCGGGCGGTCCGCTGCGTGCCGCCGTAACCGGGCATCAAGCCGAGATTCACTTCGGGTTGGCCGAACTTGGCCGACTCGCTCGCGACGCGGATATCACAAGCGAGGGCCAGCTCGCAGCCGCCGCCAAGCGCAAAGCCGTTGACGGCCGCGATGACCGGCACGCGCAGGCGCTCGATCTGCAGAGTCAAAGCTTGGCCGTTGCGCGCCTGTTCGGCACCGCCGAGTGCGCTCGGCAAGGCCGCAAGTTCTGCGATGTCGGCGCCGGCGGCGAACGCGCGCTCACCCGTCCCGGTGATGACGACCGCACGAACGTCCGCGTCATACTCGATCGCCTCGAAGGCCTTCCCGAGTTCGCCGATCATTAAGCGGTTAAGAGCATTGAGAACCTTCGGCCGGTTCAAGCTGACGACGGCAATCGGGCCGTCCCGCTCGACGAGAATCGTTTCGTATGACACGCGGTCGCGCATTCTTTGATCGTATGATCGGGGCCTCGTCGCGCGTGCCGAGGTCTGCGGAGTGGGTCTACTGCGGCTCGCTGCTTTCTTCTGGGAACGACGTGCGGGTTCGCGCGGCGTGAGAAGGGAAGAAGAACAGCGCGATGCGCACGGCCTACCACCAATCGCTCGAAGCGGCACGGCTCGACGTCGTACGCTTGGGCGCCCTCGTCGGCGACGCTTTGCAAGCGTCCGTGACGTCTCTCGAGAAGCGCGATACGACGTTAGCAGCCAAGGTAATCGCGGGCGACGACGATGTCGATGCTCTGCGACGCCGGGTCGAACAATTGTGCATCGAACTGATCTGGAAGCAGCAGCCGGTCGCGGGCGAGTTGCGGGCCATTGCCGCGATGCTCACGATCGTCACGGATTTGGAACGGATGGGCGACTATGCCGTCGAAATTTCGAAACACTCGATCAAACTATCGGACGTGCCGATTCGCCCGGCACGCGTCGAGATCGGCCGCATCGCCGCGATCGCAGCCCAGATGCTGCGCGAAGCGATGCGCGCCTACACGGAACGCGACCCCACGATCGCGGAAGCCGTGATCGCTCGCGACGACGAGGTCGACTTGCTGTACTCCCGCGGCATCGAAGCGCTGCAGGACGAGATGCAGGCCGACCCGGCCATGGTCCGCGCCGGCACGATCATGCTCTTCGTGCTCACCAACCTCGAACGCGTCGGCGACCGAGCCCAAAACGTCGCCTGGCACACCAAAGAAATGTTAGGCGCGGCCTGAGGAGGCTGTTCTTTGGCGTGTGGCGTCGTCGCTACGGGCCTCATGGCCACTAGGCCACTTCGGCCCTAGGCTCCTAGCCACACACCAAAGAACAGCCTCCTCAGTGGCAGTCGTTGAGGAAAAATGAGGCCCGTTTTTAGTATCCCTCCGGGCGGACGGCGCAGGGTGACATGATCGCTTCGGACATGCCGTGGATCAGGCGTTTTTCGGCGGGGGCGATCGTCGCTAGGATGCCGCCGAGGCGCGTTTCGTCGCCGATGACGTAATAGTAGGGGCATAGGCGGGCGCGACCGTCGAGTTGGCGGATGGCGTCGCTCTTACGATCGAAATAGGGCACTTTGACGCGCTTGCCTTTATGGAAGCGCTGCAGCACGTAGGGCGTCGATGCATACGAGGCGAGCGCGACGTCGAGCGTGCGCTGCCATTCCTCTTTGGTCAGATCGTTCGCGACTTTGACGCCGCGCGAACCCCACGCGAGTTCGGAAAAGCCGGAGGGCTTGACGACGAGGTCGCGCTCGCTCTTGCCGAGCGGCAGCAGTTGCATCCAGTCGCGCAGCGGTTCACCCGCGGCGCTCAGACCGTCGATCGATGCCTGCGGAGGCAACGGTCGCGGATCGAGGATCCACGTTTGCGGGAAGATCGTTCGTAAGCGCGCGAACGCGTCACCGAGTTCGCTGCGCCACGTCTTGGCAAGCAGCGGATGATGCAACAGTGCGAAGCTGAGTTTCTCTTCGAGATGCGCTTTGGGCGGCGGCGTCATCGTGACCCGGTTGTGGCGCACCGCGTACAGCATCAGGTCGTGCTTGGCGACGTTGAGCAGATCGAACAGCTCGAAGTTGCGGTACAGCACGTCGAGTTTTTTCTCTTCGCCGCCCGGCAGCCGCACGAACAGCGCGTCCTCGGTGAAGATGATCTCCTCGGGTTTACAGACGTACGTCTCGCCCAAGCCGCGCCGGTTCATCGCTCCGGCCAACCACTCGAGCTCCGCGCGGTAGTCACCCGATTCGACGGAAACGACGATGGCGGTGGTCGGCCGCTCTTTACCGCTGCTCGCGCGCAGCATCGCGGCGAGGCCGGAGGGCATACCGTCGACCGTTCCGACCGTATCGAAGCCGAGCTCGCAGTACGCCTGCGCCATCGCGCCGACGAACCCCATGCCGCCCGGAACGCTGTCCAGTTCCGAGGCGATGAAACCGCCTTCCCCGAGGATCAAATCGGGCCGAATGACGCCCGGGACGTCGCTGCGCGTGCGATTCTGGCGCCCGAGTTTGATGATCGCTTCCGGCTTACCGAGGTCAAGATACTCGGCGATGAAGCTCGGCGCCGAGCCGCGGACACTGCGCTGGTAGAGGGCCGCCAAGGTTCGATAGAAGCGCAGGAGGTCCGGACCCAAGGCTTCGATCGCCGCCAAGGTGCCCGGCGAGATCGGAAACGGTTCGGGTGAGAGCCGCCAGGCGACGCGTTCCACGTCGACCCCAACCCCTCCGAACAGCCCGGCCGGCATCGCATCGTTGAGGAACAGTGCTTGGTCCCGGGGCGTCATATTCGGATCGAGCGCGGTGCAACTCATCGAGCGGCTTCTTTACCCCTTCGCGGCCCGGGCAAAGACTCCGAACCAAGCCGGGTCGAGCAAGTCGCTCCCGCGACGACAGTCCAAAAGTTTCGCGCTGGAGTATGCGATGTAGCGGCGTCTCACGTTGTCCCGAAAAACGCTCGACCGCCGCGCGGTTGCGGCCGGAAGGACGGTCGGCCTACTTCAGGACGACGGCGCCCGGTATTAAGAGCGCATGCTCGACTCGCGCCGCGCCGCCGCGAATGGCGAGTGTTAAATGGAGCGTCTTCGTAATGCCGAGGGGTTGCAACGGCACATCGTCGATCGTGCGGGCGGTCTCTTCACTCGTCAGCCGGCTGTAGTCGACGGTTCGGATTATCGGCGCATGGTTTTTGACGGCCAGAGTCTCTTGCAGCACGCCTGCGGCCGGCGCGGCCACCTTGGCGTGCGCCGCAGCCCGATGCTCGACCGTGCAAACGCTGACCGTCAACTCCGTCCGGTCGACTTTGAAGGCCTCGGCGGAGCAGGCGGCGCCGGCCGCGTGGGGACCGGCGACGAGGACAGCCGCCGCAGCAGCCGCGACCAACTTGCCTGACATGCGCCGATAACGCCGCCGAGCCGGGGGACGTTCCAGCTTCCTCCCAGGAGCGGATGCGGATCAGCGATAAAGGCTTGCGCGCCATATGAGAACCGATCTGATCGCGCTCGATCTCGATGGGACGCTCCTCGATTCGAACGAACGCATCTCGGCCCGCAATCGCACGGCGATTCGGCGCGCACTCGAAGCGGGCGTGCGCGTCGTACTCGTGACCGGACGCGGAACCGACTTGCCGCTGCGGCTCTCCCGCGACCTGAACCTCAACCTGCCGGTCATTTGCTGTCACGGTGCGCTGACCAAGGACTTCGGCGCCAACCGCACGCTCGTCCATCTGCCGGTACCGCTGCTCTACGCGAAACCGATGGTCGAATACGCCGAGAAAGAGGGGCTGTCCGTGGCGATTTATGCCGAGGAATGCTTCTGGCGGCTCGAAGGTTCGCGCGTCTACATGGATGACATGAACGGTCCCGCTTGGCGCGAGGCCAAAACCTTTTCGGACGTACTTTCCGAGGCGCCGACGTTCTTGCGTTTTCTCGGAGCCGAGTCGGTCGCCGCGATGGATCGGCAGTTCGGCGATTGGCCGCTCGCGTTTCGTCACGAGACGTGGGGCGATTTTGCCGAATGCGCGGTGCTCAATCGCGAGGCCAGCAAGAAAAACGCGCTGCAGCGTCTGTGCGCCGATTTTCAGATCGTGGCCGAAAACGTGCTCGCTATCGGGGACTCACGCAACGACGTGCCGATGTTGCGCTGGGCGGGTCTGGGCGTCGCGATGGGTAATGCGCAAAGCGAAGTGAAGCAGAGCGTCCGCTACGTGACCGCAAGCAACGACGCCGACGGAGTCGCCGTGGCGATCGAGCGCTTCGTTCTAGCCGCTCACAAGCGCCCGGCATAATGATGGCGCAAAGCAACGTTGAGGCCGGGTACGACTCGCGTTTGCATGCGATCTTAGCGGCGCGGGATTGGCAAGGGCTGCGCGACTTTTCGCGCGAGCAGAACGCGATCCCCGACGACGTTTATGAACAGCCGCAACACTTTTGGGAAGTGATGCTGCACAAGCTGACGTGCGGCCGGATCGACCTGCTCGCGTTGCACGACGAATCGCGGACGTGGCTTGCCGAGCGCGGCTACACGCCCGACCCCGGGGGATACTGAGCGGCGATGTTCGCGTTCGCGGCCGCGCCCTGATGACGATCCGCGTTCGCCCCTTCGCGCGCATCGGCGAGATCGTCACGTCGCCGGTGCTCGATGTGCCGCCCGGCGCGACCGCCGGTACGGCGTGGCGCGCGCTCAGCCGCGCTTTCGCGCAGCTCGAACCCTTGCGCGCTTCGACCCGACTGGTCGTCAACGGTGAATTCGCGAACGACGCCACGCCGCTGCACGACGGCGACGAACTCGCACTGCTGCCGCCGTTCGGCGGGGGATGAGCACACTGCGCTCCGCGCAACGCTCGGGTTCCGCCGTCTCGTTCCCGCGCGCACGGCGCTGATGGAGGCCGAGGGGCGCCCGTACTGCACGATCGTCGATGCGCCCCTCGACGTCGCGGCGCTCGTCGACGCCGTGCGCAGCGATGCGGCGGGTGCCCTCGTCACCTTCGTCGGCACCGTGCGCGAAAGCGGCGATGACGGGCGCGCGGTCAGCGGACTCGACTACGAAGCGCATCACGAGCTCGCGCTACGCGAGCTGCGTGCCGTTGCCGGCGAAGCCTCGTCGCGCTTCGGCGCAGCGCGGGTCGCGATCGCGCACCGCATCGGGTCGCTCGCGCTCGGGGAGGCCGCCGTCGCGGTCGTCGTCGCGTCTGCCCACCGCGGCGTCGCCTTCGATGTCTGCGAATTCGCCATCGACGAACTCAAACGGCGTGTGCCGATTTGGAAGAAGGAGCACTACCGCGACGGCGACGCGCGCTGGCGCGAAAACGCGCCGCCCGGGTGAACCTCGACCTGCTGATGCTGCGCACGCCGCGCGGTGCGATGGTGGCGGCGCTCGATTACGAACCGCGGCGCGCACGGGGCGTGGCGCTCGCGGTCGGGCACGGTTACTCGAGTTCCAAACATAATCTCGATGCGCTGTGTGCGTTCACCGCGAGCCATGGATTCCATACGGTCAGCATCGACTTTCCCGGGCATAAACTGGGCGCCAGCGGCGGCCGCCTCGAAAGCGTCGCCGACTTGACCGATGCGCTCGCTGCGGCGGTCGACTACGCGCGCCGCACCTACGGCGTTCCCGTCTATACGATGGGACACAGCATGGGCGCGGCGACGGCGCTGCGGACGTGCGCCGCCGATGCGCAGATTACCGGCATGATTTCGATTGCGACCGGGTGGCGGCGACCGGCGGCGCTCGACGCCTTCGCCGCTCGGGGTGCTGTCGATTTGCGCTCGTCGTACGTCGACGGCTTGACGCTGGAAGAGGTCGTGTCCGCAACCGAGCCGCTGCTCGACCCCGCGCTCGCGGCCATCGCCGGGCGTCCGGCTCTCTATATCGCGGCAGAACGCGACGGGATGGTTTCGCGCGCGAGCGCCGACGAACTCTTTCGGCGTGCACCCGAACCCAAAACGTTCGCCCTGATCGCAAGCGATCACACGAGCGCCGGCGAACATGCGCGGTCGACGGTGCTGACGTGGTTGAACGAACGACACCCGCGCTGAGCGCAGGAAATCCCCTGCGCCGCTACAGCCGTCATCTGCTGATTCCCGAGATCGGCTTGAGCGGACAGCAAAAATTGGCTCGCGCGCGTGTGCTCGTCGTCGGTGCGGGCGGTTTGGGTTCGCCCGTCTTGCAGTATTTGGCCGCCGCCGGCGTCGGGCGACTAGGCATCGTCGACGACGACACGGTCGATCTCTCGAATTTACAGCGCCAAGTGATTTACGCGCAGGCCGACATCGGCCGGTCGAAGGCAGCGGCCGCGGCAGAGCGCGTTGCCGCGCTCAATCCGCAGGTCGGCATCGATCCATTTCCGATTCGCTTCGATCCCGGCAATGCGCGCGAACTCGTGCGCCTCTACGACGTCGTGATCGACGCGACGGATACGTTCGGCGCGCGTTATCTGATCAACGATGCCTGCCGGCTCGAAGGGAAGCCGGATGTCTACGGCTCGATCTTCCGCTTCGACGGCCAGGTCAGCGTGTTTGCGCCGCAGGGCCCGTGCTATCGTTGCCTCTTTCCCGAGCCGCCGCCGTCGGGCAGTGTCCCGAGTTGCGCGGAAGGCGGCGTGCTCGGCGTGCTCGCCGGACTCGTCGGCACGTGGCAGGCGAACGAGGCGCTCAAACTGGTGCTCGGGATCGGTGAACCGCTCGCCGGCCGTCTGCTGCTGGTCGATGCACTCGCTGCGCGCTTGCGTGAAGTGACGTTCGGCTGCGACCCGGAGTGCCCGCTGCACGGTTCGCAGCCGACGATCAGCGACGTCGCGATGCATCCGGCGGCCGTAGCGACGCCCTTCCCGCGCGAAACTCAAGAGATCGATGCGGCAGCGCTCGACGACTATCTCGAGGCGCATCCCGTGACGCGAGTGCTCGACGTGCGCGAAGTGCACGAACGCGCGCTCGGCCCCGCGCCCCAATCGATCGCCATACCGGCGAGCGCCCTTGCCGCGCGACTTCACGAGCTCGATAGCGCACGCGAGTACGTCGTGGCGTGCCGCATCGGAGCGAAATCGGCCTGGGCCGCCGAACTCCTCGCCGACGCGGGCTTCCGCCGCCTGCGCCATCTGCACGGCGGCCTGCTCGCCTACGCGGTCGCACGACCTAACTTCGAGTTTTTCTGATGTCGGCTATTCGAACGATCGATCTGCGCGACGACCTGACGGCGCGGGTTCGCGCGGCGGCGCTTGCTGCGGGGGCGAGCGCGGTCGGCATCGCGAGCGCGCGGCCGGACGACGTGGCACACGAACGGATGCGTACGGCTTTTGCACGCGGCGATTTCGAAACGTGGGGCTACGGGGACGACTACGCCGCCGCCGCGACCGACCCGCAAACGGTTTTGCCCGGTGCGCGCAGTGTCGTTTGCATTGCCGCCGCTTACGCGACGGCGCCGCGCAACGTTGGGGGACCGCTGCGCGGCCGCGTTTCCAATTATGCGTGGTCGGCCGATTATCACCACCGGCTGCGTGCGGTGTTGTCAAACGTCGCAGCGCAGATCGATGCGCTCGCGGGGACTGCGTCAACGCGGATCGCCTGCGACACGGCACCGCTCGCGGAACGCGCGTATGCCGCCCGCTCGGGACTCGGGTGGGTCGGAAAACACACCAATGTGATCGCGCCAGGCCTCGGTTCGTTCGTCTTCCTCGGTGAAATCGTCACGACGCTCGAACTGCGGCCGGACGCGCCCAGCAAGAAGTCGTGCGGCTCGTGCTCGCGCTGCGTCACTGCCTGTCCCACGGGTGCACTGCGCGGCGACGCGACGATCGACGCGCGGCGCTGCATCTCCGACTTGACGCAACGAACGGATGCGATGCCGCCCGAGCTGCGGCCGTTCGTCGGCACGTGGGTGTGGGGTTGCGATCTATGCCAGGACGTCTGTCCGCCGACGCGACGCGCCGGTCTCGGTGGCGGCACGCCGTTCGCTCCGAGCGACGACGAGCGTGCCGCGCCCGATCTCGTTGCGCTGCTGGGCCTGCGTAGCGCGACGTTCAAGCGTCGGTTTCGCGGCACGGCGATGGGCTGGCGCGGTGCAGCCGTGCTGCGGCGTAACGCAGCGGTCGCCCTCGGCAATGCGCTGGACCGCTCCGCAGTGCCTGCGCTCGAAGCGGCACTCGTGGAGGACCCGCATGCGCTCGTGCGCGGTCATGCGGCATGGGCCTTGGGGCACATCGGTTCGCCCCGCGCCCTCGCGGCGCTGGGGCGGCGCCACGCCGAGGAAACCGACGAATCCGCGTGTCGTGAAATTGGGCAAGCTCTCAGAAGCTGGGAAACCTTCGGCATCGCCCAGGCGTTTGAGCCCAGGAGGACCTAAATCGTCGTGAACCGTTTTCTTTATCTCATTGCAGCCGTGCTCGCCGTGGCGATCGCCGGCCCCGCCGCGGCGTCCGCCCCATCGTCACTCGACCCGGCGAACAGTGCCCTGTATAAGCGGATGGTCGCGCTGAACGGAAACGTGAGTTCCTACGAGGCCGACGTTCATCTCGACGTTGCGCTGCGCACGTTCCCCTTCATCAGTCCATCGCTCGATGGAAACGTCTATTACAAGCGGCCGGACAAAGAGGTGGTCGTTTTTAACACGGTGCCTGCGCTAGCCGCGCAATTCAAGAAGGTGTACCCGCGCCTCGATCCTCCCGATCAATGGACATCCCTGTATACGGTGACGAAACTCGGCGATGCGGACGGCGCGACGACTTTTCGTTTGGTGCCGAAGAAAGACGGTCGCGTCCAACATCTCGACGTCAAGGTCGATGACGCGTCGGCAGCGCCTAGTTCCTACACGTGGACCTACAAAGACGGCGGTTTCGTCACCTTCGAGCAGTCGTATACGCACGAGAATGGCGCGTACTTGCTGCACAAACAGACGGGACGCGTCGAATTGCCCACCTACAAGGCCGACGTCACTTCGAACTTTTCCAATTATCGTCTGAATGTCGCCGTAGCCGACTCCGTCTTCGAGGACAAGTAGCGGCCCGCGCGCCGGCGGATACGATGGCGAGCGCGACGATCGACTTGATCAGCGGAACGGCCGGCGTCGGGTCGCTGTCCGCGGACTTCGGCGCGCCGTTGCTCGCAGACACGTTTCGGCGACCGATTACCTATCTGCGCATCTCGGTGACGGACCGTTGTAACTTGCGCTGCACGTACTGCATGCCTGAGGCCGGGTTGCCATGGATTCCCAAGCCCGACATCCTGACCTACGAAGAGATCGAAGCGGTCGTTCGCGCCGCAGCGTCGGTCGGCGTGCGCAGTATTCGCTTGACCGGAGGGGAGCCGCTGGTGCGGCGCGACTTGACCGAATTGGTTTGTTGCATCGCCGCAATCGAAGGCATCGAGGACATCTCGCTCTCGACCAATGGGCTCTTGCTTGCCGACGCTGCCGCAGCGCTCGCCGCGGCCGGCTTACGACGCGTCAACGTGTCGCTCGATACGTTGCGCCCAGACCGCTTCGAGACGATCGCGCGCCGCCCCGGCCTCGACCGCGTGCTGTCCGGCATCGATGCGGCGCTCGCGGCCGGTCTCGGTCCGATCAAGTTAAACTGTGTTCTGATGCGCGGGCAGAACGACGACGAACTGGCGGACTTCGCGGCGCTGGCCTACGAGCGCGCGCTTTACGTGCGCTTCATCGAAGTGATGCCGGTGGTCGACAATCTTGCGATGCAGCGCGACGCCTATGTGTCGAGCGACGAAATCTTGGCGCGGCTCGATGCCGTCGCGCACTTGCAGCCGGTGACCGGGCCCGGCGGTAACGGGCCTGCGCGCTATTTTGCGGCGGCCGGTTCGCGCGGCGCCGTCGGCGTCATCAGCCCACTCTCCCACGACTACTGCGAACGCTGCAATCGAGTGCGCTTGAGCGCCGACGGCAAGCTGCGGTTGTGCCTTTTCGGAGACTACGAGATCGACCTGCGCACGCCGCTGCGCCGCGGCGCGACCCAGTCTGAACTGGCCGACCTTTTGCAAGCCGGCATGTTGATCAAACCCGAACGCCACCACCTCGAACTCGGAGAAGCCGCCAGCCGCATGAGGGCCTTCAGCGAAATCGGCGGCTAGTGCTCAGTTGCACTAACGAGCATCGAGCCGTAGTCAGCCGAGACGCCGCGGTTTCGGACCGGCGCCATTGAAGCGTCGGCCTAGCGCATGCCATTTTGTGCATTACGCCGTTTCCTGCAACTCCGCGTCAAGGTCGAATCGCGTGAACGGCTGCGAAAACGCAGCGCCGGCGGCCGATCAGCTCCGGCGCGCAACGTGTTTACAGAGGTCTGCGATGACCACAGCGCTCGCAGGCATGGGCATCCGGCGGCCTTAGGCGCCGCTGCATGCGAGGGCGGCGCGTTACTGACGTTGAAGCGCTTCACCGCTTCCGGTTCCTACGCTGCCAACTCGTCAGGAGTGCGGTTTAAAGGATGTCTCAAACGAAAGAGACTGCTACGGTGCTGCTGCTTGCTGCGTTGGCGCTTGCCGGTTGCGGCCGCGTCAACACGAGCGGTGGCGGAAACGGCGGGGGAGGGCGCGTCAATGCGACGACCCAGCCGCACGTGCTGCGATTCTCGTATGCGGAAGACCTCGAGACGCTCAATCCTGCGCTCAGCATCCAAGGCGCCCTCGCTCCCCTCGCCGAGATGACGATGGCATACCTGTTCCGCTATGGGCACGACAACCGCCCGGTGCCCGAGCTCGCCACCGAAGTGCCGACGAAAGCGAACGGCGACATCAGCGCCGACGGGAAGACGATTCGCATCAAACTGCGTCGGGGCGTCAAGTGGTCGGACGGCGTGCCGTTCAGCGCGGACGACGTCATGTTCTCGACGAACGTCATGAACAATCCGGCGAACAATGTCTTGGGCCGCGATGGGTTCGATCTCGTGCAGAAGATGGACGAACCCGACAAGTACACGGTCGTCTTTCATCTACGGCGCCCGTTCTCGACGTTTTTGCCGATCTTTTTCACGACGGGCGGAGCGGAACCGCCCGTGCTGCCCAAACACCTCCTCGGCACGTTACCGAACATCAACAACGCGACGTACAACTCGTTGCCGGTCGGCATCGGCCCGTTCAAATACACCGCCTGGAATCGCGGCAACGACGTCGAACTGGCCGCCAACCCGCTCTACTGGCGCGGCCTGCCCAAACTGAAGCGCGTCATTTTTAAAATTATCCCCGACCGCAACACCGTCTTCACGCAATTGAGCACGGGTGAACTCGATCTCTGGTATCCCGCCACCGGCCAATTCTACGCCCGCATCAAGGCGTTGCAAGGCTACGACGTCATCCGGCAGCCGTCGTACTACTACGATCACTTCGACTTCAACGTGACGCGGCCGGCGCTGCGGGACCGGGCCGTGCGCCAAGCGCTGCGGCTGGCGCTCGATCGCAGAACGATCCTCGAAAAAGTCCGGCACGGAGTCGGCATCTTACAAGAAAGCTTCCTCCCGCCGACCTATCCTTATATCCCGAAGAACATCCCACTGGTTCCGTTCGACATCGCCGAAGCGAACCGGGTGCTCGATGCCGCCGGTTGGCGGCGCGGACCCGGCGGCGTCCGCTCGAAAAACGGCGTGCGCCTGAATCTCGAGTTTGCGTCGAGCGTCGGCACGCCCGACACGGACACGCAGCTCGAGCTCGTGCGCGGCTGGTGGAAGCAAATCGGCGTCAACTTCACCGTCAAGCGCTATCTTTCGTCGCTGCTTTTCAACTCGGCGGCGGAGGGCGGCATCATCTATGGCGGGAAATTTGATGTCGTCGCGTACGCTTCGGGAAACGAAGCCGTCGCCGATCTCTCCGTAGAATACTCGTGCCGCTCCATGCCGCCGAACGGGCAAAACGTGACGCACTATTGTAACCGCGCGTTGCAGCCCCTCTTCGCCGACTTTCGCTCGACGTACGGCTACGAAGCGCAGGCGCCGATTCAAGCCAGGCTTGATCGTGCGATCGTCGACGACGTCCCCTCGATCGTCACGGACGCTCGTGAAGACCTGTTCGGCATCAGCAAGGATGTTAAGAACTTCCACCCCAACGCCGTCTCACCGTTCGACGATATGATGAAGGTCGATATCTGAGGCGAAGCGCCTTCCGACATCGCGGGCACGGCACGGCGTAAACCGTCTCGTTATGCACGCCGTAGCCCTCTAAAAAGCTTTCGCCGACCGTCGAAGGGCTCTCACACATGTGCGGGTACCATCGTTGTCGGACGCGGGCTCATCGTGTCGGTAGCTTCTCTGTGCGAGCGCGCGCCTCCACGCCTTGCAGCGAGCACGTTGTGCAGCGAGCGCCGCCGCCATCGCCTCTTCCGGGCTTTACGCTCTAAACGCGCGCCGGCGTCCGGTCCGCGTCACGATTCGGACTGTCGCGATGTTATGGATGGTACGACGCTTGCCCGGAGGTTTGCAGTGGAAGGCGTGTACGTTCTCGGGCTCGACCGCAGTCTGGACGCCGACGCGCGGGTCGAGCGGCTCGTTTTCGACCATCAGGCGAAGCTGGCGCGCTACGTCCGCCGCTTCATTCCGCAAACCGACGTAGCGCTCGACGTCGTTCAGGACGTCTTCCTGAGCGCCTATAAGATGTTGCGCGCCGATCCGACCCGGCCGCTGTCCGCCGGCTGGCTGTACAAGACCGCGACGAATTACGCGATAACCCACCTACGCAAAGCCAAGCGCCGTGGCGAAACGCTCCCGCTCGACGCCGCTGCTGCATTTCGTTCCGAGGAACGCTCGGAGTCATCGCTCGACCTGCAAGCGGCGCTCGAAGCGCTCGGGCACGAACAACTCCAATGCGTGATGCTCACCGCCTACGCCGGGTATTCGTCGGGCGAAGCCGGCCTAATCCTCGGCATCAGCGCCGACGCCGTCCGTCAGCGAACCTGCCGCGCGATGCGCGCGTTGCGCAAATCACTCAGCGACGATCGAACGGAAGCCGCGAAGCGCCGACCGGGAGCCCATTCCGAAGCCGTGCCGGAGCGTAACGCCGGGTGCAACTCCATCGAGGAGTCGGCGTGAGAAGCGACCACGGCCGATTCGAGGCACTCGCCGGCGCGCTTGCGCTCGGCGAAGCAACTACTGAAGAACGCGACCACTTCGAAGCCCACGCAGCCGAGTGTGCGACGTGCCGCGCAGCGACGGCCGACGATTTGGTCGGGATGCGTGAACTGATCGTGACGGCGCGGGAAGAAGAGACGTGGCGTCCGTCGCTCGGATCGGCGCTGATGACGCGCATTCGCGATGAGCGTTTGCGCCGCTCGCGCTTGACCTTGCGAGTCCTCGGCTGGTCGGTAGCACTTTCGCTCGCGCTCGACGCCGCCTTCGTCAGCGGCGTCACGTCCTACGCCGGTCACGTCCTCCACGCCGGCAGCAATTCGGTGGCAAACATCGCGGCATCGTACCGAACCGCGCTACGCTAACGGCCCCGCCTTACGACTCCGCCCACTCGCGGAAGCATCGCGAATACAAACGGACGTGGGATGCGCGCCGCCGCCACGAGCGCATGCAGATCATCGGCGGCGCCGACCGCACTGCGCGGCATCGCAACGGCGTCGCTCCGGCTCGGTCTACGACCGCCGTACCGATCACGGTCCCCGGTCGGTCATACGCGCACACGTGCGTGAACGTCGCAATGCCTAGAAAGGCGGACTTCTGCGGCGGCTTCGCGGTATTTGCGCTCCAGTAGTCGGAGCGGACGCGTAAGCCGGCTTCCAAGATTACCGTCGGGCTTCCGCTGCCGCTGCACTGGAGGTAGAGCCGTCGTCCGTCGGCGATCCGAATACGACGTGAGAAGTCGCCGCTGATTGCAGACTGACGCTTGGCCGCCACCGACAGCGGCGCCGTCGTCATAGATAGAATGGCGACATCGAGACGCTTACAAAAAGTCGCCGGTACTTATCGGCGCGACCGGCTTACTACGTACCGAACGCGGCCGCATCGTCGCGTTCGAGGACATCCAG
>JALYUD010000067.1 GCA_030853905.1 Vulcanimicrobiota bacterium | reverse complement strand
TTGCCGCCCCACAGCGCGAGGATCATGAACATCGGGAACAACACGAGCGCAAAACGCGGCATGCTCATCAGGCTCGAGGTCGACATCGGGACCAAGATCGAGAGCGCCATGTAGGCGGTGAACGATGGGCGTAAGCGGCGAAAGCCGCCGATCAAGACCCCGATCATCAGCACCGTGAACAAGATTTCGATCACTTGGCCCGAGACAAGCACGGGTGCATTCCCATGCACGCCATGCAGGATCGTGCGATAGGCATGGATCACGCTGGCCCACGGCGGCGCGAGATGGCGGTCCCAATTCGTCTGAACGTGCGTGAAGTACAGCGGATCGCCGCGCAGCACCCACAAGAGCGCCATGTATGCGCCCAGGCCGAGCGGAATCAAGAGGCCGCCGGCCAGTAGGCGCACCGCTCTCGCCGGCGTCGCGAAGACGGGTTTCCAGGCGCGTCCATTTCCCGCTGCGGCGAACGCTTCGATCACGTAGGGAACGAATAGCAGAACGCCTTCCACACGTGTCAAGGCCGCCAAGCCGCCGAGCAGCCCGGCGACGACCCAGCGGTGCTCCCGGATGTAATAGAACGACGCGACCGTCAGCGCGAAGAACAGCGACTCGGTATAGACCGCCGAGAAAAAGAGCGCGGTCGGAAAGATCGAGACGTAGAAGATCGCGCGGCGCGCAACCGAGCGCGTGTACTGATGCTCGACGAGTTTGTAGAAGAAGAGCAGACCGAAGAACAGCGCGCCGTTGGAGACGAGCAGCCCGCCGATCAGGTCGTTCCCGATCGCGCCCCCGACGAGCCGAATCAGCGCCGGGTAGAGCGGAAAGAAGGCCATGTCCTTGCCGTAATAACCGCGCTGCGCGACTTGGAGATAGTGGACCGCGTCCCAACGGCCCCACACGGCGAGCAGCGGATTGGCCGATTCGGCGACGTGCTGACCGGGGCGCTGCGCGATGACGATCGCGGCCAGTTCGGCGACGACGATGATCGAAATGCGACTGACGACGAACGCCACCAGCACGTCGCGCACCGTCGGGACGAATCGCGCCGCTGCCGCGAGCTTGGCGATGGCGAACAGGCCGAGCGCAATCGCCGCGAGGCGAGCCGGACTACCGAGCGAGAGCGGTAGGACGACCCCGAAAGCGGCGACGACGAGCAACGCCCACGAGACGGCGTCGTAGCGCAGAGCGCTGACGATGCCCACGTCCGCACGCCGCGCGAAATAGCACGCGTAGGCATACCAGAACCCGAAGGCGCCGCACAAGCCGGCCGCCAACCCCAGCAGTAACGCGGCGTCGCTGGCCGCCGGCCCGAGAGCCGCATGGGTAACGGCCGCGAACCACAAGAACGTTCCGACGCCCAGGCCGCCGACGACGACGGCCGCCACGGCCAATGGCCCCGACGCTATGACGTTTTCGAGCGCCCGGGAACGCCGGCGAGCGCCTGCGTGAGAAAAAGTGGCCTCTGCCGACATGCGGAGGCCCCTCTTCGTGCCCAGCCCGCTCAGACCCCCGGTTCGCTGTTACCGCGCGGCGGAGGCCGAATGCAACAGGGTCGACGAAGGCCGGGGCTTGGTGAATCGCTACAAGTACGATCTCGTCGTCGTCGGGGGCGGCAGCGCGGGATACGCGGCAGCGCGGACGGCGCGTGACCTCGGGGCAACGGTGGCGCTGGCCGATCGGGGACCGCTTGGAGGACTGTGCATCCTGCGGGGTTGCATGCCGTCCAAGACGCTGATCGCGTCGAGCGATCGCGCTCAGGACGTTCGCGAGGGCGGCGAACTTGGGATCCGCGCCGGCGAACCGACGATCGACATGCGGGCGATCGCCGCGCGCAAACGGGCGATCATCCGCGGCTTCGCCGACTACCGCATCGAAGGGCTGCAGTCGTTCCCGCTCTACGAGGGCGAAGCGCGGTTCGAATCGCCGCGCGAGCTCCGCGTCGGCGACGACGTTCTGCTGACGGCCAAGTCGTTCATCATCGCGACCGGCAGCAGCATCGCGCCGGCCGCCGTCGCGGGACTCGCCGAGACCGGCTACATCGATAGCGATGCTCTGCTCGATGCCGAGCAGCTGCCGAAGTCCGTTATCGTCTTCGGCGGCGGATACGTCGGCTCGGAACTCGGTCAGTTTCTCTCCCGCATGGGGGTGCAGACGACCGTTCTGATTCGCGCCAAGCATCTGCTTTCGGGCGAAGACGACGACGTCGGTGACGCGTTGACGTTCTACTTCCGCGATGAAGGGATCGACGTCCGTTCCGGGGCGGTGCTCTCGCACGTAGAACGAGACGGTAATCTCAAACGCGTGCACTTTCTCCAAGACGGCAATCGGCAGAGCGTTGCCGCCGAAGACATTTTCCACGCGCTCGGCCGCGTGCCCAACTTCGCCGGCTTGGATTTGGAAAAAGCCGGCGTCGAGTGCCACGCAATCACGGGTATTTCGGCCGGACCTGATCTACGCACGTGCGTGCCGCACATCTTTGCGGTCGGCGACGTGACAGGCCACTTCGCCCTCGTTCACGTCGCAATTTATCAGGGAGAAATCGCAGCGCGCAATGCGGTGACCGGCGGCCACGACGTGGCCGATTATAGTTTGCAGAAAACGCATACGATCTTCACCGATCCGCAGGTCGCGATCGCCGGACGTACCGAGAAAGAGCTGAAAACCGCTGGCACGCCGTATCTGTCGAGCTCGTATCTGTTCAGCGACCACGGTAAAGCGATTGCGATCGGCAAGACCAAAGGCTTCGTAAAAATGATGGCTTCGCCGCAGGGCGGCCGCATTTTGGGCGCGGCGATCGTCGGTCCAGAGGCCTCGGACCTGATCCACGAGGTGATCGTTGCGCTGCATTATGGTGCGACGGCTGCCGAGTTCGCGCGTATTCCGCATCTCCATCCGACGCTCGCCGAAATCCTGACGTATCCCGCCGAAGACATCGTCGCTCAGATGGAAGAGCAAATCTCGACGCGGGCGGTTGCGGCGGCCGTGTGAAGCTGGCCATCGTTCAGAACAAGCCGCGCAAAGGGCAAGTCGAGGAGAACTTCGCGCAGCTTGGGGCGATTTTCGGGCAACTGGCCGATGAGGAACGCCCGTACGATCTGATCGTGCTGCCCGAAGCGGCGCTGACGGGATATTTTCTCGAAGGCGCCGTGTACGAACTGGCCTTCGAAGCATCCGCGCTCGCGGAGCGGCTGGGACGATTGTGGCGTGCTGCGTCGCGTGGAGAGGCCCGTCCCGTCGATGTCGTGCTCGGTTTTTACGAGAACGCAGGCACCTATTACAATGCGGCGATGTACCTCGAGATCGACGCGCAATCGCAGCGCATCGCGCACGTGCATCGTAAGATGTTCTTGCCGACGTACGGCGTGTTCGATGAAGCGCGTTTCGTCTCGCGCGGGCGGCGCCTGGAAACGTTCGAGTCGCGCTTCGGCTCGGCAGCGCTGCTGATTTGCGAAGATGCGTACCACGCCATCATGCCGACCTTGGCCGCGATCAAAGGCGCGCGCATGCTGATCGTGCCGAGCGCCTCCCCGGGCCGCGGCTTTGCGCCGAATAACGAAGCATCAGGCGGCGGTGAACCCGAAAGCGTCGCGTACTGGCGCAACGTGTTACGCTCGTACGCAGCCGAGCACGGCGTGTTCGTCGTGTACGCCGGTCTGGCGGGCTTCGAAGGCGGCAAGGGCATGGCCGGCTCGTCGTGCGCGATCGACCCGTTCGGCGACGTCGTCGGCACGTTGCCGGCGCTCGGCGCGGAGATTCTGCGCGTCGATCTCGATCTCTCCGACGTGGAAGTCGCGCGCGGACGCCTGCCGCTCCTGGGCGATCTCGACGCGGTGTTGCCGGACCTCTTGGAAATCGTGCGATGAGCGGCGCACTCGAGGTGGTCGACGCCGCCGCACCGCGGGCGCCCTCGCTCGAAATCGATGCTGAACTCGTTGCCCGCTGGCTCGAAGCGTTCTTGCATGATGAAATCGTCGTTCGGCGCAACACCCACCGCGCGGTCATCGGCCTTTCGGGTGGCGTCGATTCGGCGGTGACCGCATTCCTGTGTGCGCGCGCGCTCGGGCCGCAGAACGTTCATGTCTTGCGGATGCCGTACCGCAGCTCGAGCTCGGCAAGTCTGGCCGACGCGCAGACCGTCGTCGACGCACTTGGCTGCCCGTGCCGCGACATCGACATCAGCGCCGCGGTCGACGGTTATCTCGCCTGCGAACCCGACGCTGCTGCACGGCGCCGCGGCAACGTGATGGCGCGGGTGCGGATGCTCGTGCTCTTCGATCAGTCGGCGAAACTGGCGGCACTGCCGGTCGGCACGGGAAACAAGACCGAACGGCTGATGGGCTACTTCACCTGGCACGCCGACGATTCGCCGCCGCTCAATCCGCTCGGCGATCTCTTCAAGACCCAGGTTTGGCAGCTGGCAGGCCACCTCGGCGTTCCCGCGCAGGTCGTCGCGAAGGCGCCGAGCGCCGATCTCGAAGCGAATCAAACCGACGAGACCGACCTCGGCATCACCTACCTGCAAGCGGATCGCATCCTTACGCTGATGCTCGCCGGGTACAACGATGCAAAGATCGTCTCGCGCGGCTTCGCCGCGAGCGACGTCGCGCTCGTGCGCCGGCGTCTCGACGGCACGCACTGGAAACGCCATCTGCCGACGACCGCGATGCTCAGCAACACGGCAATCAATGAGTTCTATCTGCGTCCGGTGGATTTTTGAGCGCTTCATCCCGCGACGTGACGGAATACCCGTTCGTCTTTTTTCCGGTCGGCCTCAACTTGCGGGGACGGAAGTGCGTGCTGATCGGCACGGCAGACGATCCGGAAGCGATCGAAAAGAACGCCTCCCTGCGCGAGGCCCGCGCCGACGTCGTCTGGCTGCGCGATCCTGCAGCGGTGCGCGATGCGGACGTCAGCGACGCGTTCTTCGTGATCTCGACGCCGAACGATCCCGCCTTATCGGCGCGCCTGCGTGCGCTCTCCGATGCGCACCGTTTCCTGCTGTGCGCGATCGATCAGCCGACGCATGGCTTCGTCGCGATGCAGGCGATCGTCAAGGCCGGTCCCGTTCGTATCGCAATCTCGACGGGCGGCATTGCACCGCGCGTGGGCAAGCTGCTGCGCGTCGCACTGCAGCGAACGCTCGATGCGACCTTCGTGCGCTACATCGATTGTCACAACGCCGTGCGCGAACGCAACCGCGTACGTCTGGGATCGTCACGCGACCGGCGGGCCGCGATGCTCGCCCTCGCCGACGGTTTCGAGGTCGAGGTCGCCGTGCGTTACCCGCAATGGTTCACGGACGAACTGGCCGCCCTTGGGCCGCGCGAGATAGCACCGTGACTGTGTTTTGCCGCTGCTACGCTTGCGTGAACAGGATGGTCCGACTCGTTGCGCCACAAGCCTGCGGCTGTGTCACGCGAAGCGGTCGCCGTGTTCGTGCGGCGCAATGTTTCCGATCCGGTCTCTGATGGCGAGCGTCGAGATCGTCACGATCGGGACGGAACTGCTGCTCGGCCAGCTCGTCGATACGAATTCGGTCCGTATCGCGCGCGCACTTGCCGACGTCGGAGTCGACGTGTACGCGAAACACTCGGTCGGCGACAATGCCATGCGCTTGGAGACAATGCTGCGCGACGTACTGGAGCGAGCGGATGGAGTG
>JALYUD010000050.1 GCA_030853905.1 Vulcanimicrobiota bacterium | reverse complement strand
GGGGGGTGCGGATCACCGTCGGGCGTACGGCGCGGGCGGCGTCGCGGGGATCGAGTTGACGAAGCTGATTGACCATTCCGATCTCCTTGTGTGCTGTTGAACTAGCGTATTAGTACGATAGACCAGGGCGCACCCAAAGTCAACCCCTTCCCATACGAATCTTTTTCGCGGCGAGCCACACAATCGAAACGAAACTACAACAAACCAAAAGCGGCACGCCGGGCAGGCGCACAGCGGCTGAACCCACGAATCCCTGCCGCGCAACCTCACTGACCGAGGGCAAACGGCACCTGCCCGCTTAAACCTTGCCGGATGCGCGAGAAGACCGCGGCGTGGGCCTCGAGCAGCGTTACGGCGACCCGAGGCGGCAGAGGGCGTCCGGACGGCGGCGAGGACCGCCTGAGTGACCGTTTGTTCATCGGTCCGGCAACCTTGCGCGTGCGCGGGGAGCACGCGGCACTGTGGGCTTGCGCACTGGCGGCGCCGCTAACGCTGGCGCTGATCGGGGCGTTCTTGGAGAGCGTGACGTTCTCGGGATTCGTGCTGCTCATCGTCGCCGGCATGGTCTTCGTCTCGGTCGGACGCGGACGGCTGCTCGGCTCCAGCATTCGCATCGACGGCCGTCAGATGCCGGAGATCGACGCGCTCGTCCATGAAATTGCGACGCGGCTCGACATCGAGCCGCCGCAGATTTTCGTGCGCGACGATCCCTTCCAAGCGATCGCCACGGTCGGCCTCGGGGAACCGTATGCGCTCGTCCTCTCGAGCCAGTACGTCGATCATCTGCGGCGCGAGGAGCTGACCTTTCTGATCGCGCGCGAGCTCGGCCACATTGCGGCGGGCCATACGCGCGTCGCTTCGCTGCTCTCGGCCTCCGGGCGCGAGAACCCGATCGTGGCGCTGGTCTTCGGAGCCTGGCTGCGGCGTACCGAGTACACCGCGGATCGCGTCGGCTTATTGTGCTGCGGGGGACTTGCGGCCGCACACGGTGCGATCTCGATCGCGACCTTCCATGCGATCGGACGGCGCGTCGATATGAATGCACTCGCCGAACAGCGCCGCGAACTCGATGCCGAGCCGACCTTGCGCATGGGCGAGTGGATCGCCGCCATCCCGTACGCCACCAACCGCCTCGACGCGCTGCGCTCCTTCGACGGCTCACCGCTGGCAGCGACGTGGCGCGCAACGTTGAGCGCGCCGCCAGCGCAGCGCACTACGTCGTCGCCGGCACGCTCATCGTCGGCCGCGGGCATCGCCCGCGCCGGGACGGCGACGGTGACGCGGCGCGACTGCGCGGGGTTCTGGCGCCGAGGAATTGCGGTCTTCATCGATTTGATCATCATCACGGCGATCTTGAAAACCTCGGCCTTCGCGGCCCTAAAAGAAAACACCAAAGGTGTGTCCCCCCACGATGCGACGCCGATACTACGAACGATGCTGCAACATCTTCCGCTCGCCCAGGCCGGATATGGCCTGCTCCTGACCTTGTGCGTTTATTTCGTGTACAGCGCAGTACTGGTGGGCGTCGCCGGACAGACGCTCGGCATGATGATCTTCGAATTGCGCGTCGTGACGACGCGCTTCGCGCGACCGTCGCTGCTGCAGTGTGCCTGGCGCTACACCGCGGCCCTCGGTTCGGCGCTGACGACCGTCGCGCTGTTCGGTTGCTTCTTCCGCGTGCACCCGCACGACCGGCTGTCCCGCACCCGCGTCGTACGCGGACGATAAACCTGATGGCCGACTCTGCAGATCACGGCGCGCCGAACGCAGCGGCGACCGGCCGCCGTAAAGTTTCGGAAAAAGTACGCCGCAGGGGCACGAATGCAGCCGCCGACTACCGCCCGATCTTCGCCTGCCATCCGCAACCGATGTGGATCTTCGATCTCGCGACGTTGCGCTTTCTCGACGTCAATGAAGCCGCGTGCCGCGCCTACGGATACGGCCGCCGGCGCTTCCTCGCGATGACGCTCGGCGACATCCGGCCGCACGAAGACGACGAGCGGCTGAGCGACCACCTCGACGGTTTACGCCGCACCGATGTGCCGACGACCGCCCAAACGTTGTGGCGCCATCGCCGCGCCGACGGCAGCATTTTCTATGCGGACGTCATGTCGAACGGCATCGTCTTTCGCGCTAAGGACGCGCGTATCGTACTGGCGATCGATGCGACCGCACGGCTGGCGGTTTCGCGCGCGCTGACCGAGAGTCGGGCGGCGCTTGCCGAAGCGCAGGAGCTGGCGCATCTCGGCAGTTTCGAAACCGATTTCGAATCGGGCGATATGCGCTGGTCAAGCGAACTCTATCGCATCCTCGGCGTCGATCCGGCCCGCGAACGACCGTCGATGCTCTACGCTTTCGATCATCCCGATGATGCGGTCGCCGTCGGCCGCGAGATCGAACGGGGACGGCGCGAAGGCGGACCGTACACGATCGAACACCGCATACTGACGCGCGACGGGCGCCAGCGCTACGTCTACGAACGCGGACAGTTCTTACCGCAAGGCGACGAACCGCGCCGCGTCGTCGGGGCGATTCTCGACATCACCGAACGAAAGCAAGCCGAAGAACGGTTACGCTTCCTCGCCCACCACGACGTTCTGACGGGACTTCCCAACCGAACCTTGCTCGGCGAGCGGCTCGCCGCGACCGTCGCGCGCGCGGCTACCGAGGGTGCGCCGATCGTCGTGCTATTCATCGACATCGATCGCTTCAAGTCGATCAACGATACGATTGCACATGCAGCAGGCGATCACGTCTTGCGCGAACTCGCCGCGCGTTTAGCGGGCACGGTTCGCGACGATGCGATGGTGGCGCGGCCCGGGGGCGATGAGTTCGCGGTCGTCTTCGAAGGCAGCGAAGATGACGCGCTGGCGCTGGCCGACCGTTTACGAACGACCTTGGCCGAACCGATCGCCTATTACGACGCAACCCTACGCGTCTCGGGGAGCATCGGTCTCGCCCTCTATCCGCGCGACGGCGCGGCGCCCGCCGAACTGTTGCGCAGCGCGGACGCGGCCATGTATGCCGCCAAAGCGCGCGGCGGAAACGCGATCGCCGTCTACGCGCCCGAACTGCACACGCGCGCGCTACACGAAGTCCAACTCGAACGCACCTTACGTCTGGCGATCGAAGACGAGACCATCGGGATCATCTATCAGCCGATCGTCGACGCGCAGAGCGGTTTGCCGGTCGGCTGCGAGGCGCTGTTGCGCTTCGAGACCGACGGGCGCGCAATTTCGCCGGCGGAGTTCGTGCCGCTGGCAGAAACGACCGGGCTGATCGTCCCGCTCGGCGCCCTGGTCTTGGCGCGCGCCTGCAGCGAAGCGAAACGGTTGGTGCTTTCCGGCCACGATGCGCTCACGATGTGCGTCAACGTCAGCGCGCATCAGTTGCGCGATGCCGATTTTCTGGGGACCGTTCGTCAGGCGCTCGCTACCGCGGCACTCGCGCCGCACCACCTGCAGCTCGAGATCACCGAAAGCGCCTACGTCGGCTCGGCAGCCGTCGTCGAGAACCTCACAGCGCTGCACGCCCTGGGCGTCCGTCTGTCGATCGACGATTTCGGAACCGGCTACTCGTCGCTCGGTTACCTCAAGCGCCTGCCCGTCGATACGCTCAAAGTCGATCGCTCGTTCGTCGCCGATATTCTGGCCGACACGGCCGATCAGGCAATCGTGCGCGCGATCATCGCCGTCGCCCAGAACCTCGGCCTCTGCACCGTCGCCGAAGGCGTCGAGACGCTCGAACAGGCGACCTGGCTCGGCCAAATCGGCTGCCAACGCTTACAGGGCTATTATTTCTCACGCCCCCTCGCCGCGGAAGCGCTCCACGCATATTTCGACCAACCGCCAAGCAGCGAACGAGGCGCCTGGACGGCGTAGCGGCCACGTTTGAAATCGGGGCGGTGACACCCCCCGATGGCCCCCTTCGCCGCACTCGCGGCTCCTCTCCATGAGAACGGCCATAAGAGCGAGGCCTTGACTGCGAACATATGTTCGCATAGTATGGATGCCCCATGGCTTCCACCTCGCTCGATCCGCGCCGCGTGGCCTTCGAGGGGCTCCGGACGACCTTGTCGGCGCAGTACCGGAGCGCTTCGCCCGAGGCATTTACGCTCGCCGAAGAAAGCATCGTGCGTTCCGGGTTCGCGGAGTTGGATGCAGCGCTCGGCGGGGGATTTCCGCGCGGGGCGATGGCGACGCTGGAAGGAATGCCGGGGTCGGGACGATCCGCCGTCGCCGCACGGCTCCTCGCCGGCGCGACGGCGAACGGCGGACTCGGAGCGCTGATCGAGATGCCGCACGGCCCCGAGGGCGCTTTCTACCCACCGGCGCTGCTGGCGGCGGGCGTCGATCTGGCCCGGCTGCTGATCGTCCATCCCAGCGACGCTGCGGGGGTCGCGCGCGCTGCCGACATCGTGCTGCGCTCGGCTGCATTCGGGGTCGTCGTCCTTCCCGCGGTTGCTCTGCGTGCCGCAGTCTGGACGCGCCTCGGCAGCCTAACCCACCGCGCGAACGCCGTCCTCATCGCCCTCGGCGTCGAAGCCTCCCTCGAACTGCGCTACTTTGCATCACTGCGCGTTCGGTTGCGCGCGACCGAGGTACGTTTCGCCGGCAGCGGCCTCTTCGGCACATTGGCGGGCATCGGCATCGAAGCCGCGATCCTCAAACACAAGCACGCCGCCCCCGGCAAACGCGCGCATTTCACGTGCACGACGTTCGAATCGCAGGGAGCGCCCCTCGGCGCCACCCGCCAACGCGAACTCACCGACGTCTCAACCCCCCGCCACATCCGGACCGCTCAGGACGCTTGAAACCGAAATCCGCATTTCGCTACCATTTCACGATTGACCACATTGGCACAAATCGATACAACGTTGTCATGGAACGGATCGACGCGACCCAAGTCAGGCGGAACTTCGTCGAAGTTGCAGACAGGGTACGGTACCGTCGCGAGCGGGTGGTCGTTCAACGCAATGGGCGGGACCTCGTTGCCATCGTGCCCGTCGAAGATGCCGTCGCCTTAGCGCGTGCGTCGGACGGCGCGGCAGCAGCACCTGCGCACATCGATCGCGCAGCCGTTCGGCGCATCATCGCGCGCACGGCAGCGCTGCCGGTCCTCGACCGCCGCACCCCCGACGAAATTCTCGGGTACGACGAAATCGGCTTGCCGTCATAGGTGGTCGTTGACACCTCCGCGATGCTTGCGATCCTGTCGGGCGCAGCCGCTATTGTCGTCGGAAACGATTTTTCGCAGACAGACGTCTTCACCGCTTCCTAAGGAGACGGCGTACTAGGGGAGTTCGGGCTGCTGCGTCACGGAGAAAGACGATAGACGCCGGGGTGCGGTACCGGGCTCCTTGACCGCGAACAGATGTTCGTATACGATGCACCGACCATGCCGGTCGCCTGCGCTCTCGTGCCTTCATATAAAGTCGCGCTTGTACGGCTTAAAGATTCCGCCGTAGGGAATCGCCCGACGGTCGTCGTCGACCGGTTCGAGCGCGGTCATGTGATCGCGCTCGATGAGGCTGCCTACGAACTCGGAGCGCGTCGGGGCATGACGCTCGTGCAGGCGGCGGCGTGCGCGCGTGAAGCGGCCGTTGCCTGCGACGATCCGCAGCGGGGACGCGCGCTGTGGGAACGCGCCCTGGATGCGCTCGATGCGGCTTCGCCGCTGGTCGAAGACGGCGGCGACGGCGCGGCGCTGCTCGACATGCGCGGCATCGAAGGATCCGGACGCGCGTGGCTCGGGAGCGTTCGGGCCGCATTCGCGCAGGATGACGAACTGCGCGCATTACCGCTGCGCGTCGCGCTCGCCCCGAACCCGTTTGTCGCGCGCACTGCGGCGCGCGTACGCGACGGCACGATCGTGCAGCCGGGCGAAGAGTGCGGATTCGTCGCGCCGCTGCCGTTGCGGTTTCTCGAGCTTGAGCGCGGAACGCTCGAACGCCTCGCATTGTTGGGCGTGCGTACCCTCGGTGAACTGGCCGCACTTCCGCACGGGCCGTTCGTCCGCCGTTTCGGCGCCGAGGCGGCGGGGTGGCACGCGCGCGCCTGCGGCCGCGACG
>JALYUD010000028.1 GCA_030853905.1 Vulcanimicrobiota bacterium | reverse complement strand
AAAGCGCCGCAACGTCCGCCGCTGGCGCGGCCGGCGCAAACGAACGGAGCAACCAACCGCCACGGCGGTCTAGTCAGCGGGTGGCCCTGATTTACCGCGTGGCGTCGTCGCTACGAGCCTCATGGGCTTAAGCCCACTTCGGCTCTAGGCTCCTAGCCCCACACAAACGGAGAACGATCTTCATATTGCGCGTGATGATGGGCGATTGGTTTGTTAGACGGGTTGGGCTATGGCGGCGGTTAGTTTTTCTAGCATGGCGCGGTTGAAGAGGATCATGTCGCCGAGGCCGCGGGTCGTTACCCAGTTGCCGTCTCCGACGATCGGTTGATCGCGGAACAGGCCGCCGGCGTTGCGGATGTCGTCGGTGATCGAGGGCGAGCCCGTCATCGTCCGCCCGCGCGCAACTTGCGCCGAAATCAGAACCTGCGCGCCGTGGCCGATGGCGAACATCGGCTTCTTCGAAGCGTCGAATTCCTTGACGAAGCGCTGCACTTCCCGGTTCGCGCGCAGCTTGTCCGGCGACATCCCGCCGGGGACGATCAGCCCATCGAAATCTTCTGCCGTGCAATCGGCCACGACTTCCTCCGCCCGCGACGGCTGACCATCGTCGAGTCCCCGCTTACTGCGGATGCGCGTCTTGGCCCGATCGTCGATGCCGACGATCGTCACGATCGCGCCCGCCTCCTCGAGTACGCGGCGCGGTTCGCTCAGTTCCGCTTCTTCGAATCCGTCCCCGATCAGCGCGGCGATGCGCTTGCCTTCGATTCCTGATTGCATGACGCCTCAAGTTCACGGGTTCCGCGCGGCTTCCTCGCTTAGAGCGTTCCGCCGGTCGATTGCACGGCTGCTCGCAGCAGGTAGGCGAGTTCCATTTCCAGTTTACCCAGCGGATCGAGAACCTCGTCCGCGGCGAGGGCCTTGAGTGCGGGATTACGGCCGAGCATGTCACGTTCGGGAACGCGATGGCGCGGATTGATTTCCCGCATGTAGATGCGCGCATCGTGGCGCACCTGACCGGGCGGCAAGAAGTAGAGCGGATCGAGACCGAGTGCGTAGACTTCGAGTGAGAGCAGCTGCGCTCGCTGCATGAACTCGATCGCGTGTAAGCGCAATGCTCGGGCCATGCGCGCGAGCTCCGTAACGGTTACGCGCGCCTCGCCCGCGAAAATGGCCGCGCATCGCTGCGGTTCCAGTTCGGCGGCCGCGGCGAATGTCGAATCGTCGAATTCATGCTCGTAGGCGAGCGTGCGAAGCGCCGTTCCGAACGCCGGACCGCCGGCCGTTCCATGACGCCCGTCCCAAGTCGGACCATCCGTTGCCGCCATGAACCCCTCCACAAAGACCTGCGCCGCGCCCGCCACAAGCCATCTCGCACCGTTAGCCCAGGCCACGTTAGCGTGATAGGAAACCTCGCGCGCCCCAGCGGAGGGCTTCGGACATGTTCGACGACACGCCCGCGGCGCGCGCGATCGAAGCGCGAAAATCACGCCACCTCGACATCTGCCTGGAAGACGACGTCGCCTCGCGCCTCGACGCCGGCTTCGCGGCGGTCCGCTTACGACACGAAGCGCTGCCTGAGGTGGCGCTCGAAGACGTCGACTCGTCGTGCGTCTTCCTCGGGCATGCGCTCGAGGCGCCGCTGCTGATCTCTTCGATGACGGGAGGCACGCAGCGCGCTCGCGCCATCAATGAGAACCTGGCGGTGGCCGCGCAGCAGGCGGGCGTCGCGCTGGCGCTGGGCAGTCAGCGCGCCGCACTGGCCGATGCCGCACTGCTGCCGACGTACCGCGTACGCGCCGTTGCACCGAGCGTCGTATTGTTCGCCAATCTCGGCGCCGTGCAGTTCAACTACGGCATGACGGTCGACGACGCTCGCCGCGCCGTCGACGACATCGGAGCAAACGGGCTCTACCTGCACCTCAACCCCTTGCAAGAAGCCCTTCAACCGAGCGGCGATACGAACTTTCGCGCTCTGCTGCCGCACATCGCGAACGTGTGCCGCGCGCTCGACGTGCCCGTTGACGTCAAGAGCGTCGGTTCCGGCCTCTCCGTGAGCACGGCGAAGCGCCTGTTGGATGCGGGAGTCGCCGCGCTCGATGTCGCCGGCGCGGGTGGCACGTCGTGGGCACGCGTCGAGGGA
Source organism: Vulcanimicrobiota bacterium (assembly GCA_030853905.1). Classification (GTDB taxonomy): domain Bacteria; phylum Vulcanimicrobiota; class Vulcanimicrobiia; order Vulcanimicrobiales; family Vulcanimicrobiaceae; genus Nyctobacter. The sequence goes on along the minus strand of JALYUD010000028.1, from coordinate 3,602 downwards.
CGCCGAGCCGGCAGCGTCAAGGATGAGACGCTCGCCGAAGCGTTCGGCGGTTGGGGCTATCCGACGCTGGAGGCCACCGTCGCGCTTCGCGCCGCCTGCGGCGAAGCGACCCTGATTGCAAGCGGCGGCGTGAGGAGCGGCGTCGACGCAGCGAAAGCGATCGCGCTCGGCGCCGACGTTGCCGGTGCCGCGTTGCCGTTTTTGGAACCGGCGACGCGCTCCGTCGAAGCGGTCGCCGAGGTTCTCGAAACCTTCATCGCCGGCTTGCGCATCGCACTGTTCGCCAGCGGCTGCCGCCGCGTCGCCGATCTCCCCCAAGCGCTCGTCGGCTGACGAACGGCTCACCGTAAACTAGCCGCGCGTCAGCGGCGCGGCTCCGCGGCGACGGCGATCGTCGATCCGTCGATTCGCACATCGAAGACGTCGACGGACGAAAGCCCGCTCATCGCGATCAACTCGCCGGTGCGCAGATCGAACGCCCAACTATGCCACGGGCAGGTAACGACGCATCCATCGATCCAGCCGTCGGCGAGCGGGCCGCCCTGATGCGGACAAGTGTTGTCGATCGCATAGAACGTCCCGTCGACGTTGAAAACGCCGACCTCACGGTCGCCGACGATGAACGCTTTCGCCTCACCGGGCGAGATATCGCTAGTCGACGCGACGGCTACGAAATGCGGCATGGCAGCCGCCGAAGTTCGCCGTGCTTCATCGACTCTTCATGCTCGTCGATGTCTACGGTCGGCAGCGCCGCCACGTCCGTCGCATCCCACGTGGCGGCGCCGCGTGACTTCTGAGTTGCTCGCGGCCCTTACTTGATTGCGCCGTTGAGGCCGTTCGGAAAGAACGGCTTCACGATCGCGAGGACTTCCTGCGGCGTGCGCACGATCGCCAATGCGTTGTCGTCGAGTGAGAACAGATTCGTTCCCGACGGCGGCGGAAGAACGTCCTTCGAATCCAAGGCTTTCGTCTGGACGCCTTTCAAGCCGACCAACAGCCGAATATTGCCGGCGTGTTCCGCCTCGGCTGCGAGAATGCGCGCGGCCGTCCCTAAGACGTCTTTGGAGGTGATGAGCGGCGCGGCACCCCCGTACGCGCTCACGCCCGTATCTTCGAACGCGCGCGCCAACAACAAGAATTGCATCAGGTTGTCGAAACCGACGCCGAGCGCCGCAAGATTGATCGTCGGCTTGGCGATCGCGTCTTTGCCGAGCGTTTGGCGCAATAACTGCACGTGCGTCAACTCATCGTGAGCGAGCTGCTGCGCGGTTTCCGTGACGAGCTTTCCGCTCAGACTGACTTGCTTGCCGCCGGTCGTCTGACCGCTCGCGCCCGAGCCGCTTACGGCAACTCCGAGTTGCGAGATTCCCTTGCCGTTGACGGCATAGTTGTAGAATTCAGCTTCGAGATATTCCAAATTCAGCGCGAAGTTCAGGATGTCCGTATCGGTAACGGCCTGCGCGTTGACGACGGCGGGCTTCGTGCCGAGCGCCGCAAAAGCCGCGCCGATCAGCGAGCCGGCAGCGATCGTACCGAGTGCTCTTTTGCGCGTCGTTTTGCGGGCTTGATTGGGGAGTGCGTCGGGTTCGTCTTTCACTTCAATCTCCTTCGGTGCTTGCTGAAGTCCGGCAATGGCGACCGCGCCGTACCCTCTTCTGACGCTCGTCGTCGCCTCGCAAAGTAAACGCTCACGCTCACAAAGCAGTTTTCCGACTTCTTGCTCCTGCGCTTCGCCCTAGAATGCAGCAAGCCTATGATGATGCTCGCCGTGTCCTCAGCGGCGCCCGAGTCAGCATGAAGGCACCGGTCGGCCCTGAGCGACACTTTGCATCGGACGCGGCCGGCGTGTTATGATCCGGCGGTCGCCGGCCCGGAAAGCGTTGCGATCTGGAGCCGAAGCGAGACCATCCTGGATAAGGAGTCCCACTTTCGTGCCCATCTCCAAAGAGCAGAAACAAGAACTATCGGAAAAATATGGCCGCGGCGTCAAGGATACCGGATCGGCCGACGTGCAAGTCGCCGTCTTGACCGCTTCGATCAACCAACTGACCGAACACCTCCGCATCCACAAAAAGGATCACCACAGCCGCCGCGGGCTGTTGATGCAAGTGGGCCAACGCCGCCGCCTGCTCGGCTATCTGCAAAAGAAGGACGTCGAGCGCTACCGGAAGTTGATTGCCGACCTCGGCCTGCGCCGCTGAACGCGCTCGGGCGGTAAACCAGACATCGCGGTCCGCCTGACCGACGACGAACTGGGCCGTCTGCGCGCCGCTTGTCCGCGCGCTCTGACGCATCATTTCACACAATCGCCGCGCGCAGCGCTGGAAACGCTCGCGGCTACGATACCGCCCGACCTGCTTACCGACAAATACGGTTCCGCCGAGTGGCTCACGGCGTTCGAAGCGCGCGTCGCTGCGGAACTCGGCAAACCGGCCGCGGTGTTCATGCCGTCGGGAACGATGGCGCAAGCGATCGCGCTGCGGATCTGGTCGGAACGTAAGGCTTGCCGCAACGTGGCATTTCACCCCACGTGTCATCTCGAGATTCACGAATCACGCGCCTATGCGTTCCTGCATGATCTGCGCGGACTGCTGGTCGGCGCACCGTCACGTTTGATGACGGCGGATGATGTGCGCGCCGTTGCCGATCCGCTCGCCGCGCTGCTGGTCGAATTGCCGCAGCGCGAGATCGGCGCACAACTTCCGCCGTGGGACGACCTGCCGGCGCTGCTCGAAGCGGCCCGCGCCAAAGGCGCCGCGCTTCATCTCGACGGCGCGCGACTGTGGGAAGCGGCGCCGCACTATGGACGCTCGCACGCGGAGATCGCCAGGTTGTTCGATAGCGTGTATGTGTCGTTCTACAAGGGCTTGGGTGCGCTTGCCGGCGCGGCGCTCGCCGGTGACGACGATTTCATCGCCGAGGCGCGCGTCTGGCAGCATCGCCAAGGCGGCCGCCTGGTCACGATCGCTCCGCTCGCACTATCGGCTCAGCTCGCCTTCGAACGCAACCTCCCAAAGATGGCGGCCTACCGCTTACGAGCGCGCGAAATCGCGTCGGCTCTACAGGAACTCGACGGCATCGAAACCCTTCCGAACCCGCCGCACACGAACACGTTTCACATTTTCCTGCGCGGCGATCGCGAAGCTCTCGAGGGTCGCGCTCACGCCTATGCCCGCGAAAACGGCACATTCGTCTTCGCGCGCCTCGCCCCAACGACCGTACCGCTGCAACAAAAATGGGAATATGTCGTCGGCGACGCGACGATGGCGCTCAGCGTAAAAGACGTCATCACAGCTGTCCGCGATGTCGCGGCGGCTGAACCCGAGTCTCCGTGAGACCAACGTGCTGCGCGAGACCGGACAGGCCGTTCCGGAACCTCGTACGATCGTAGAGATGATCGAAGCCGCTTAGCGGCGACCAACGTGCAAGTCGAAGGCCGCCTGGCGTAAAGCGGCCTTCTCTTCTGCGCGTGATTTGCGGCGTTTGTCGGCGTGCGCGCCCGCCGGGCGGAGGTTCGTGGGCGGTCCGAGCCGCGGCACGTCGACCGGCAGAGGGCGCTTCCTGCGTTTTTGCATTCGCTTTCCTCCGACCCACACAACGCG
>JALYUD010000137.1 GCA_030853905.1 Vulcanimicrobiota bacterium | reverse complement strand
TCCCACGAGCGCGCCGTCCGCGATGCCTTCGCGATCGCTCTTCCTGACGTCGACGTGTCGCTGTCGTCGGAGATCGATCCGCAATATCGGGAGTACGAGCGTTTTTCGACGACCGTCGTCAATGCGGTGCTCGCGCCGATCGTGCGGGCCTATCTCGGCCGGCTGGCCGAAGCCGTTCGCGCTCTGGGCGTTGGGGCGCCGCTCTTCGTCATGCGTTCCGACGGCGGCATGGCAGCGCTCGATAACGCCTCGCGGCGTGCGGCGAGTTTGATCGAAAGCGGGCCCGCGAGCGGCGTGATCGCCGCCGCGTATGTCGGCCGCGCTCTCGGCCGCAATACCATCATGTCCTTCGACATGGGCGGCACGACCGCCAAAGCGGGGACGATCTTGGCCGGCGTACCCGAAGTCGGCGCCTCATTCGAAGCCGCCGGCGCGACGCACAGCGGGCGCGCCGTCAAAGGCAGCGGTTATCCGGTGCGTTTTCCGTTCATCGACCTTGCGGAGGTCAGCGCGGGCGGCGGAACGATCGCCTGGCTCGATGCGGCCGGGGTGTTGCGCGTGGGGCCGCTGTCCGCGGGTGCGGATCCGGGCCCCGCCTGTTACGGAAAGGGCGAGCGCCCGACGGTGACCGACGCCGACGTCGTTCTGCGCCGCTCGAACCCACGCGCATTGCTCGACGGCGCCTTCCCGATCGATCGAGCGCGTGCACGGAGGGCCATCGCTTCGGTCGCCGCGCCGCTCGGCGGCGATGTCGAGCGCACCGCAGCGGGTATCATCGCGCTGGTCGATGCGGAGATGGCGAAGGTGCTGCGCATCGTATCGATCGAGCGCGGACACGATCCGCGCGACTTTACGCTGCTTGCGTTCGGCGGCGCCGGTCCGCTGCACGCGTGCGCCGTCGCCGCGGACATCGGCGTCGGGCGCATCGTCGTGCCGCCGCATCCCGGAGTTTTTTCGGCGTATGGGTTGCTGGCTGCCGACGTGCGCGCGGTTGCGGTTCGCTCCGCCGTCGCGCCGGCCGACGCCGCGGCGTGGTCGCGCATCGCCGTCGTCTTCGATGCGCTGGCGTCGGAAACGGATGCCGAACTCGCTGCGCAAGGCGTCGCCAAACATGCCCGCAGCTTCACGCGTGAACTCGACTTGCGTTACGTCGGACAATCGAGCGAGCTTACCCTCGCCGCGGGTTCCTCACTCGAAGCCGCGCTCGCCGCCTTCCACGCGCGGCACGAGCAGCGTTTCGGTTTTGCGGCGCGCGGCGAACCCGTGGAGATCGTCACGGCGCGGGTCATCGGCCTCGGTGCAACGGCGAAGCCGCATCTTACAGCAGCCGACGTTCCGTCGCCCAGACCGCCGCCGGCAGATGCGCTCACCGAACGGCGTGATGTTTTCGATGGAGAGCGCTTCTGCGAGACGCCCGTCTATGCGCGTGCGGCGTTAGGCGTCGGCGACGCATTCGACGGACCCGCCGTCATCGAACAATACGACGCGACGACCTACGTCGGCCGCACTTGGCACGCCGACGTGGACGGTTTCGGCAACCTCGTGCTGGAACGAAGATAGTGATGCCGAGTCCAGATCCCGCCCACGTCGCCGAACGAGGTCGGCACGTCAACGAGCTGGGAGTTGATCGGACGCTCTTGACGTTTCATCGACCGAGCGGACGCCGTGCTGCTCCCGCCGCGCTCTTTCCCGGGACGAACATCTTCGCACAGCGCTTGCTCGCATTCTGATGCTCGATCCGATCACCGCGCAGATCGTTGCCTCGTCGCTCGTGTACGCGTGCGAAGAGATGGGCATCGCGGTTCGGGACGCTGCATATTCGCCGAACATCAAGGAGCGGCTCGATCATTCGTGCGCGCTGTTCGATGCGCGCGGCGGCCTGATTGCGCAAGCCGAACACATTCCCGTCCATCTCGGTTCGTTGCCGTGGGGACTGCGCCGCACGGTAGGGTGGCTAGCCGAACGTGGGCGTACCATCGCCGCCGGCGAGATGATCGTCGTCAACGATCCCTACATCTGCGGAACGCATCTCAACGACGTGACCGTCGTGCGCGCGATCTACGCCCGCGATGTGCTCGTCGGTTACGCTGCCAACAAAGCGCACCACACGGACGTTGGCGGCGCCGTCCCGGGCTCGATGCCGCCCGACGCGACCGATCTGTTCGCGGAAGGCAGCGTCGTGCCGCCGACGGTGCTGGTGCGCGATGACCGGCCGCTCGACGAAACGATCGAACTATTCCGCGCCAACTCACGTACGCCCGACGCGCGCGCCGGCGACCTGCGCGCGCAGATCGCCGGCAACTTCGTCGGCGAACGGCGTTTCCTCGAACTGATCGACCGTTACGGGGCGGACGTCGTAGCGACGGCGCTCAACAGAGCGCTCGACGACGCCGAGAGCCGCACGCGCGCTGCGCTGCGCGAATTCCCCGACGGCGTGGTCGACCACGAAGACGTGCTGGAAGATGAGCGCGGCGAACCGTCGATCGTGCTGCGGGTACGGCTCGAGAAACGCGGCGAAGCGTTGCGCCTCGACTACGAAGGAACGGCGCCGCAGCAACGTTTGCCGCTCAATGCCGTCTACGGCGTAACGCTCTCGGGTGTCTATTATGCCGTGCGCGCCGTAACGGATCCGCACATTCCGACAAACGACGGTTCGTTTCGTCCGATCGAGGTGCGCGTACCGGAGGGCACTCTGCTCAACCCGCGTCGCCCTGCGCCCGTGAGCGGCGGCAACGTCGAGACGTCGATGCGCAACGCCGACCTCGTCCTTGGCGCGCTCGCGAAACTGGCGCCCGAACGCTTGCCGGCGCAGAGCGGCGGTTCGATGAACAACGTCCTGCTCGGCGGCGTCGACGCGAGTGGTCGCACGTGGGCATTCTACGAAACCAACGGCTGCGGCATGGGCGCGCGCCCCGATGTGGAGGGCATCGACGGCATCCACGTGCACATGACGAACACCCTCAACACCCCGATCGAAGCCCTCGAACGCGAATTCCCGCTGCTGATCACGCGTTACGAATTCGCGGAGGGGACGGGTGGCGCGGGACTTCACCGCGGCGGCGCTGGACTCGTACGCGGCTTTCTGTTACGCGCCGGTACCGCGGTCGCGTCGCTGCTTGCCGAGCGCCACATCGTCGCGCCGCGCGGGGCACTCGGCGGCGAACCGGGCGTGTGCGGCTCGCACATCCTGCGGCGTAACGGCGCGGCCGCGAAACTCCCGGCTAAGACGACGCTCGGACTCGCACCCGGCGATGAAATCATCATCCAAACGGCGGGCGGCGGCGGCTACGGTCCCTCTTGACGTCTAGTGCTACAAGTAGCACAATAGTACCATGAAGCAGGTCGGTATCCGCGAGGTGCGCCAAAACTTGTCGGCGTTGCTAGAGGTCGTCAAGCGCGGTAGGGAGATCGTGGTGACCGATCGGGGACGTCCCGTAGCGCGGCTCGTGCCTGCCGGGCAGGCTCGCGCGAAAGCGTTCCCCGACCTATCTTCTTTCAGAGCGAGGATGCCGCGGTTAATTCCACCGCTATCGGAAACGCTCGGCGAGGATCGTTCCGATCGCCTCTGACGACGCGCCGGCGGTCGGGGGACCACTTTACGTCGACACCAGCGCGCTGCTGAAGTTGTATTTTCCGGAGCCGGACAGCGGCACGGTCAATGAGCTATTGCAGGGCCGAGGCGATATCGTCATCTCGCAGCTCGCGATCACGGAGATGTCGTCGGCGCTGGCACGCCGCTGCCGCGACGGCGGCCTCGACAACGACGCAGCGGCCGCAGCGCACAAGGCCGTTCTCGGTCACATCGACGACGGATTGTACGAGTGCGTCGAACTGTTGTCTGAAACGCACCGCGAGGCCGAGCGGATATTGTTCAGCACCGCGACACCCCTACGGGCGTCCGACGCCTTGCACCTTGCGCTTGCCCGAAGCGCACGGGCGCGTAGCCTTCTTACATTCGATGTCCGAATGGCCAACGCGGGTCGCACCGTCGGCCTTCTCACGATCCTGCAAGCATAGCGTCGATGACGATCCGGAACACGGTGATTGAGGCGATTCGGGCCGACATCACGACCCTCGCCGTCGATGCAATCGTCAATGCGGCCAACGCCTCGCTCGCCGGCGGCGGCGGCGTTGATGGCGCCATCCATCGCGCCGGCGGCCCGGCGATCGCGCGCGCCTGCCGGCAAGTCGGCCGCTGTCCGACCG
>JALYUD010000125.1 GCA_030853905.1 Vulcanimicrobiota bacterium | reverse complement strand
GCGCGACACACTCCTCTTTTTCGGCGAGGTTTCTGGCCGGCCGGCCGAGTAGTGCATCGGCATGCACCTGCCGTTCCGGCTAGCAACGCCGGAGGAACGCCGGGATGCGCCGGCAGAAGCGCGTACGATCGACGACCAAACTCGAGCAGTCTTGAAGCGCCGAGCCGAACGTATTCCCTTGCCGGGACGTCTTGCCTTATTGGAGGCGCTCGCGGCGTAAAGCCGTGCGCCGAATCCTTATGCGAACGGAGGAGCCCAAGGTGGCGATCGAACTCGACGTAAAGGCCAGTGACGCGTTATGGCGACCGATGACGCAATACCGCTCGGCGAAAGCGCCATTCTTTATCCAGCGGGCAGAGGGCTCGACGGTTTGGGATAGCGATGGGAAACCGTACATCGACGCGATGGCGGGACTGTGGTGCGTCAACGTCGGTTACGGTCGCCCGCAACTCGTCGAGGCCGCCGCGCGCCAAATGGAGCGGCTGTCTTACGCCTCGCCGTTTCGACCGGCGCCCGTCACGCTCGAACTTGCCGAAAAGCTGGCTCAGATACTGCCCAGCAACCTCGCGCACACGTTCTTCACCAACAGCGGCAGCGAAGCGGTCGAGACGGCGCTCAAAGTGGCGCGCCAGTCGCAGCAACAGCGTTTTCCGGGGGAGAGCCGGTACAAGATCTTCGCCCGCTATCGCGGCTACCACGGCTGGACGCTCGGCGCACTCGGCGCTACCGGACAAGTCGAGCGCAAACGGCGCTTCGAACCGCTCGTTCCCGGTTTCGTGCACGTCGGTCCGCCCGCGTGCGACGATTGTGCCGGCGGCGTTCACGCGCACTGCTCGTACGATCCGATCGCCGAGATCGCTAAACGCATCCGCTACGAAGGACCCGAAACGATCGCGGCGATGATCGCCGAGCCGATCATCGGCGGTGGCGGCGTCATTGAAGCGCCGCCCGACTACTTCGCTCGGCTGCGTGATGTTTGCGACCAGAACGGCATCCTGCTGATCGCTGATGAGGTCATCACCGGTTTTGGGCGCACCGGCACGATGTTCGCTTGCGAACAGTGGGGTGGTGCAGCGCCCGACATCATCACGCTTGCCAAGGGTCTGAGCAGCGGGTACCAGCCGATCGGAGCGACGGTCGTCAGCGGCGACGTCTTCTCGCGCTTCTACGGCGAAGCGTATCAGCATCGCGAGTTTTCGCAACTGAGTACGTTCGGCGGACACCCTGTCGCTGCGGCCGTTTCACTCGCCAACATCAGGCTGCTCGAGAGCGAAGAGCTCGCTGCGCGATCCGCGCGCCTGGGAGCGCAGCTCAAGCGCGAACTGAGCGCGCTCGGCTCGCCAGCGGTCAGTGAAGTGCGCGGAGCGGGGCTGATGATCGGGCTCGAAATGGCCCGTGACGGCCTACGGCTTTCCGAAGAGCGCTGCGATGCGCTCGTCGCGCGGGCCAAAGCCGACGGCGTGCTGATCGGCCGCAATTCGGCGACGGTCGAAGGGCTCGGGAACGTGCTGACGATCGCTCCGCCGCTCTCGGTCAGCGAACGTGAACTCGAAAAGATCGTCGCCGTGCTGCGCGGCGCGCTCCGTGACGTATGAGCGCAGCGACAATGGTTGCGCATCCACCGACAATCACGCTCGGTCATTTTATCGGCGGTAGAATCGTCCCCGGTGCATCGGCGCGTTGTGGCGCCGTCGGCGACCCGGCCACCGGAAGCGTTTCCAAACACGTTTCCTTTGCGGCCCGCGACGACGTCGATGCGGCCGTCGTAGCGGCCAAGACGGCGTTTCCAAGGTGGTCTGAACTGCCGGCACACCGCCGCGCCGCCGTGCTATTCGCTTTCCGGGAGCTGCTGCGACGCGACACGGAGCGGCTGGCGCACATCATCACCTCCGAACACGGCAAGACGCTTGCCGACGCGGCCGGTGAAATCGCGCGCGGCACCGAGGTGGTCGAGTTCGCTTGCGGCATCCCGCACCTGCTCAAGGGAGAGTTCAGCGAGAACGTCGGCAGCGGCATCGACAGTTACTGTCTGCGTCAACCACTGGGCGTATGCGCCGGCATCTCGCCGTTCAATTTTCCGGCGATGGTTCCACTATGGATGCTTCCCGTCGCGCTGGCCTGCGGCAACACGTTCGTGATGAAACCGAGCGAGAAAGACCCGTCGCTTGCGCTCGAGCTAGCCGCGCTTTTAGTCGAAGCGGGCTTGCCCGACGGCGTCCTCAACGTCGTCAACGGCGACAAAGAGACCGTGACCGCGTTACTCGACCATCCCGACGTGGCCGCCGTGAGCTTCGTCGGTTCGACCGCCGTCGCCGAGTTCGTTCATACGCGGGCAACGGCAAACGGCAAGCGCGTCCAGGCGCTTGGCGGCGCGAAGAACCATTTGGTCGTGATGCCCGACGCCGACATCGACGGCGTCGCCGACGCGTTGATGGGTTCGGCGTACGGATCGGCCGGTGAACGCTGCATGGCGATCTCGATCGCCGTCGTCGTCGGCGATACAATCGCCGATGCGCTTGTCGAACGACTCGATCCGAAGATCTCGGCCCTGCACATCGGCCCGGGAACCGATCCCACCGTCGAGATGGGACCGCTCATCACGCGCGAACACCGCGCGAAGGTGTGTTCCTACATCGAACTCGCCGAATCCGAAGGCGCGACCTTGGCGGTCGACGGGCGCCGCCGCGGTTTCTCCGCGCACACGGGACACTTTCTGGGCGGCACGCTGCTCGACCATGTCACCCCCGCAATGCGCGTATACAAAGAAGAGATTTTCGGCCCGGTGCTCGGCATCGTCCGCGTCGAAACGTTCGAGGACGCGCTGCGCATCGTCAACGCGCACGAATACGGGAATGGCGTAGCGATCTTCACGCGCGACGGTGAAACGGCACGAACGTTCGTTTCGGCCGTCGCGGCCGGCATGGTCGGGGTCAATGTGCCGATTCCGGTGCCGATGGCCTTCCACAGCTTCGGCGGCTGGAAGCGTTCGTTCTTCGGCGATCACGCCGTCCACGGTCCCGAGGGCGTGCGCTTCTACACCAGGATCAAGACGGTGACGAGCCGTTGGCCGAGCGGCGCCCGCAGCCGAGCCGATTACGTCATGCCGACCTAGTTTCCGTTAGCGCCGTCGTCTGCAAAAATAGCGCGTACCAGTTCAATTTCTGGAGCAGCTCATCGTGCGCGACGCTCGTCGTCAGCACGAAAGTCGGCGCGCGGGTCTGTAACTGCGCGAGCGTCATCGTGTCGGCCGAACGAACGTAGATGTTCGGCTGCGCAGCTTGGACGCCGCCCATTAAGGCGGCATTCCCCGTGCTCGTATCGTCGGTGAACAGGCTGAGCAGATGATGCTGCGGCGACGCCTTCGCCCAGTCCGTGAAGGCGTCGTAGTAGCCGTATGCGGCGTCGAACAGCAGGACGTCGCTGATCTGGTCGTTCATGCCGCCGCGGGTCAGCACGCCGCCGGCGCCGCCGTAGCCGCCGCTATGGGCTGACAGTACGACGTGACCGATGCGATCGCTCGGCACGAGACCGTCGGCATGCAAGCGTGCCGCAACGTCGTGCATCAAGCGCGCAAAGCCGTTCGCTTGCAGTTCCAACTTTCCGTCGCCTGAATCCGGCACGTCTTTGGGCCCCTGCGGCACCAGCAGAACCGCGTTGCGGCCGCTCGCGACCACCTGCTCGCGCAGCCGGTAGCGCGTCAGAACGGTGCGAACATCGTTGTTCCAGCCGTGAAAGTGCGCGATGTAATCGATCGCGCCGCCGACCGGACGTAGATTGTCGGGCACGAAGATGCCGACCGTTCCGTCGTCGTAATGACCGGCGACCGCGTAGTGCTTTCCTTGGTAGTCGTGTCCTGCGGCGCGGCTTGCATCGGGAAACGGTGCGCTCGGAAACGACGGGAAATACGTTCGTCCTCCGGCGCTTTGCGCGTCCCCAAGCGGCATGGCCGCAGCAGCAGCCGACGCGCCGCTAAGCGCCAAGAAATCGAGGCGGTTCACGCGCCGCTATCTGCCATATCGTCCACGTCGTTGCGCATGACGTCGTCCTCGCTCTCGCGACGAACTGCCAGGCGGTGGGCGCCGTTTTCGATGAAGACGACCGCCGGGCGCGGAAAACGATTGTAGTTGCTCGCCATGCTGAACGTGTATGCGCCGGTCGTCGCCATGGTGAGCAGGTCTCCGGGTCGCAGGTCGAGCGGCAGCGGCGCAACGGCCAGCTGATCGTTCTCGCAGGAGCGGCCGCACACCGTCGTCTCTGCGAGCGGCGCCGACGTCGTGCGGCCGGCCAGCGCCGGCTCGTGAAACGCGCCGTAGAGCGCGGGGCGGGGGTTATCCGCGATGCCGCCGTCAACGATCGCAAAGCGCCGCTCGCCCTGAAGCTTGCCGACGGCGACGCAGTAGAGCGACGTTCCGGCCGCGGCGACGATCGCTCTTCCCGGCTCGATGCCCAGCCGCGGCGTACGGATGCCGCGCGCGCGAGCGCCTTGCGCGCAATCCCGCGCGAGTTCGCGCAGGATTCCGGCCACATCGACGCCTGCGGCGCAATCCGTGGGCGCGACCCCGAAACCTCCGCCGATGATGAGCTCCAGCTGCGGGGCTTCTTGCGAAGCCGCAACGTGGCACAGGTCGAGCAGGACGTCGAGGCTTGCCCGGTACGGCTCGGCGTCGAAGATCTGCGAGCCGAGGTGACTGTGGAGGCCGACGAAGCGCAATCCCGGCACCGACCCGACGGCTGCGATTGCAGCGGGAACCGACTGCGGAGCCAGTCCGAATTTCGACGCCGCGCCGCCGGTTCTCACGTGAGCGTGCGTGTGGGCTTCGATGCCGGTATTGACGCGCAGCAGGACGGACAACGGACGCCGGGGTTGCGCGTAAGCGGCCAAACGCTCGATCTCGGCGTGGTTGTCGATCACCAGCCGTCCGACGCGGCCTTCCGCTGCGGCGCGCAGTTCATCGCCCGTTTTCGCACAACCGTGCATGGTTAGCCGGGGGGCCGGAAATGCGGCCCGCTCCGCCGTCACCAACTCACCGAGCGAACAAACATCGAGTCCGAGCGTCGTCCGCACCAAGCGGCGCGCTAACGCGATGACGAGAAAAGCTTTGCCGGCATACGAAACGTCGATGCCGAGTTCCGCATGCAGCGCTTCGAAACGCGCGACGTTGCGGTCGAAGATATCGAGATCGATTGCGAGCAGCGGCGTACCATACGTTGTGGCCAACGTTTGCACGGGCACGCCCGCGATATCGTGCGGCGTTGCGCCACCGGCGCCGCGTTGACGTGGCTGAGGGGCGATCCGCGCCTGCATCACCGCCGCTGTGAGCAAGCCCAGGCGAGCGCGATCTGCGTTTTCGCATCCCGCATCGCATCGCGCTCGACCAGCGCCCATGCCTCGTCGAGCCGCCAGGTTCGCAATTCGAACTGCTCGTCGTCTTCGGGCTGAGCGGCACCGGCAGTCAAACCTTCGGCAACGAAAAACGAGATGCGTTCTTCGCCGTAACCGGGGACGGTGTACATACTCCACAGGAAGCGCAGCGAGCCCGCTTGATAGCCGGTCTCCTCGAGAAGTTCGCGCCTCGCCGTTTCACGTGCGGGTTCGTCGCGCTCCATCATGCCCGCCGGCGCTTCCCACAAGTCTTCGCCGACCGCGTGACGGCGTTGTTTGACCAGCACGATCTCGTCCGCACTCGGCTGCGCGATGATGCACACGCCGCCGACGTGCTCGACGACTTCGACTTTGCGCGTCCCGTCGCCGACCCGATCGATTTCGTCGACCCGCAAATTGAGGACCTTACCGCTGTAAATCCGCTCCGAGCCGTGCACCTTCACGCGAAGTGCGCTTCGCCGCCTCCCGAGTGCCTCCGCTTCGCGAGGAAACTACGCAAATCGCTTCACAAGTTCGATGACGAGACCGATTTCGGTCGCGACGATGGCGGAGCCGAGCGACCAACGAGCCGGGGCGATCACG
>JALYUD010000116.1 GCA_030853905.1 Vulcanimicrobiota bacterium | reverse complement strand
GTCTCGTAGTCGTCGGCGAGCAGCGTCATCGGCGCCGGGGACTGAGAACCGCAAGGAGGGTTGATGAGTAAGGGACGGCTCGAAGCGTTCAGCGACGGTGTCATCGCAGTCATCATCACGATCATGGTGCTGGAAATGAAAGCGCCGCTGGGAGCCGATCTGCGTTCGCTCGGGCCGGTCCTGCCGGTCTTTTTGACGTACGTGCTCAGTTTCGTGTTCATCGGAATCTATTGGAACAATCATCATCACATGCTCGCGGCGGCGGAACGGATCGACGGACGAGTCATGTGGGCGAACCTACACTTGCTGTTTTGGCTTTCGCTCGTTCCGTTCGCGACGAGTTGGATGGGGCGGAGCCACTTTACGGCCGCGCCGACGGCGCTCTACGGATTCATCCTGCTGATGGCGGCCGTCGCCTATATCGTCCTGCAGTCCGCGCTCGTCGCCTGCAACGGCGACGATTCGACGCTGGCGTCCGCCGTCGGGAATGATTTCAAGGGGAAGGTTTCGCTCGCGTGTTACCTCTGCGCCATTCCGCTTGCCTTTCTTGATCAGTGGGTCTCCGATGCGTTGTTCGTGACCGTGGCCATCATCTGGTTCCTACCCGACCGGCGGATCGAGAAGCGGGTAACCGAATGAGGCGGCAACGACGGCCCGCAATGCAGCCACGCATTTCTTCGCGGCGTGCCTGGTGGTCGGGGTTCTTGACGCACGTTCAGACGATGGACATGGGCGGCCCGCGCGACATGCGGATGTGAGCGCTTGAATCTCACAGCCGAAGCGAAGCGCGCGGTCGGGTTCGCGGCGGTCGATCGCTTCGTACGCGACGGTACCTGCATTGGCCTCGGCACGGGGACGACGGCGTACTGGGCGGTGCTGCGCGCCGGCGAACTCGTCGCGGGCGGCTGGAAGTTGCGAGCCGTCGCGACGTCGCTTGCGACCGAACGCCAATGCGCGCAACTCGGAATTCCTCTGGTCGAGCTCGGCGCCGAACCGATCGACGTTGCGCTCGACGGCGCCGACGAAGCGGCCCCGGATCATTCGCTCATCAAGGGCGGCGGCGGCGCGCTCTTCCGCGAAAAGGCGGTCGCCCTCGCGGCCCGCACCTTCATCGCGATCGTCACGGAACGCAAACTCGTGCCGCGACTCGGCACCTGCCCATTGCCGGTCGAAGTGGTTCCCTTCTCTCTGCGCTACGTGACTACAGAAATTACCGCCCTCGGCGCCGGCGTTGCCGTCCGAACCCACGACGGCGCGCATTACGTCACCGACAACGGCAACGCGGTCCTCGACTGCGCGTTTGGCGAGATCGGTGATCCGAAGGCGCTCGATGCACGCCTACGAGAATTGCACGGTGTCGTCGGCACAGGCCTGTTCGTCGACATCGCGGCTCACGTACTGGTCGGCCACCCGAGCGGTGCAGTCAGCGAATCCTAAAGATTTTCATGCCGGGTGCACTCAGTGCGTGTGGGTGAAGTTGCCGATGCGGGCGCCGCTTGCGGCGAGGCGGCGTAAGGCTTCACGCATCCCAAGCGGTGGCGTTTGCGGACGGCCGACGGCTTCGAAATAGCGTTCGGGATCGATGTTGAGGGTGCGGGTCTGAACCATCGCGACGCGCACGGACGAAAGGAGTTCGTCACTTGCGGCGATTTCGCGCGCGTCGTCGGTTACGCCGGGGTGCGTCAGCAAATTCAGCGAGACGCGCAAGCCGGCTGCTGCCGCGCGACGGACGCTTTCGAAGACGTCGTCGAGCGCGTAGCCGAGGGGGCGGTAGTACGCAGCGTAGGTCTGCGGGCGGAATGAATTGAGGCTGACGCGCACCGCGTCGAGCCCGGCGGCGATCAGCGTGTCGAGCGACTGCGGCAGGCTACCGTTCGTATTGAGGTTTATCGTGCCGGCATTCGTCTGCGCGCGGATGTGTTCGATCGCCGCGGCGATCGTCGTAACCCGCAGGAGCGGTTCCCCTTCGCAGCCCTGGCCGAACGAGACGATGCCGTCGGGCACGCGTTCGAGGTGCGAAAGCGCGATGCGAACGAGCGCGTCAACCGCTGCTTCGTCGCTAACGCGCGTCTGCGGAGCAGGAAAGCCTGCCTCCGGTTCTTGTTCGGAGATGCAGCCGATGCAGCGCGCGTTGCAGCGCGGTGATACCGGCAGCGCCGCTTCGCCGCGCTCCAGGAAAACGTTCTGCGCGGTGAAGCAGGCATAGCGCGTCGCGCACACTTCGAGCTGCGCCAGGACCGCATTGTCCGGATCACGGGCGCGCCGTGCGGCGACGAGGCGTTCCAATGCGCCGGCGACGAACGTCCGCGGCGTCCAATCGTCGCTCGCATCGGTGCGCGCGGCGGCGACGTGCAAGCGGTCATCGACGACGCAGGCGAAGGTGTACCCGAAGAGCGGCAACGGCGGAGCATCGAGTTCGCTGCGATAGGCGGGCAGGAGCAGACGCGTATAACCGGCAGGCAGCAGCACGGACAGAGCGACGCGCTCCGGCGCGACGCGCGAGCCTGCGAGCGTTTCACCCTGCCGCCGCGTAGCTTTTCCGCGCATTTGTGCACCGCGGACGCCGGCGACAAGCGGCGCACGGCGCGGAAGCAACGCCGGAACGGTGCCGGACGGCGCTGGGATCAGTTCTTCGCGGCGCGGCTCACGTACGCGTCCGTCGTCTGCAAGCGGCTCGCTGCGCTCATCGAAATAGATTCGGCCGGCCGTATCGGCATAGGCGAGCCCACACGCGATTCTCGCCCTCGAAGCCCGAGTCGTCGCATATTTCGACCAGTCCTTGGGTTGCACGGCGCGCGTCACCACGTGTCCCTCGGCTCCGCGCTGACGACGTGTCGCGGGGAAGGGACGCGGCTCACCAAGTGATCTCGCGCTCGAACAATGTAACGGCCGGACCGGAAAGCCGTGCGCTCGTGCCGGATTGCCAGGCGACGTGCAGCGTTCCGCCCGGGACGCACACCGTAACCGGTGAAGCGTAACCGCGCGTCACAATCGCCGCGGCTGCGCAGGCGACGGCGCCGGTCCCGCAGGCGGCTGTAAGCCCCGCACCTCGCTCGTAATGGCGGACGCGCAAGGTCTGCGCATCGACCGGCTGCACGACGTGCACGTTGACGCCGTCGGGAAAGCGTCGCTGTTCTTTGAAAGCGTTTCCGATGGTCGCGAACTGTCGGTCGGTGACGTCTTCGACGGCGGTCGCGAAGACGACGGCATGCGGATTTCCGACCGAAACGTCGTAATAACGCCACGTGTGTCCTGCCACGTCGAGGCGTTCTTCTTCCGCTGCACGGGGAAACGTGACCGCTCCGACGTCGATGGTCGCTTCGAAGGGTTCGCGTGCCGTCACCGTCGCGGTGATCCGGCCGGCACGCGTTTCGAGCGCAAACGCGTCGCCCGCCCCGCGTTCCCACAAGTAGCGCGCGACGCAGCGCATGCCGTTGCCGCACATTTCGGCTTCACCTCCGTCAGCATTGACGATTTGCACCGCGACATCCGCGTCGTTCGCATCGGCTGCGTCGCTCAAGACGAGCAGCCCATCTGCGCCGGACATCGGGCCGTCGGCGGCGCACAGTGTTCGCGCCAATTCGACATACGCGCGCGACGTGACGCCGGCATCGGTCACCTTCAACGGTTCATCGAGGATCGTGATCGTATCGGCATGCCCGGCAGGCGAACGTCCATCGAGGAGGACGAAGGTATTGTGCGAGCCGTGCATTTTCGTCACGATCGCGCGGCGCGCAGACGTGTTGGGCGGCATTATCCGGCTGCGGTTCGCGTTACGCCGCTCGGAGCGATGCGTCGCGCCGTCGGCGGGGGTCATTCCGGTAAGGTCAACGGCGCCTGCGGAGAGATCGTCGAAACGGCGTGCTTGTAGATCAGGTGCAGGCGGTGCTCGTACTCGAGCACGATCGTGAACGCGTCGTAGCCTTTGACCGTGCCGCGCAACTGGAAACCGTTGACCAGATAGACCGTCACCGCGATCTCTTGGCGTTTGGCTTCGGCCAGATACGCGTCTTGGAGCTGGCCGCGATTGGCCGCGAGCGGACCGCCGTTGGAAGGCATCAAACGGGCTTCAGGTCGCTCTCAAGCGCGTCCTGCGCGGACAGGTTCACCACCCGAGCGTCGCAGTTGCGATGGCCGCAACCTGCTCCGGTTTCGACCAGCGCACGTTCGGTTCGCTCCGTAGCCAGGTCAACTGGCGCTTCGCGTAGCGCCGGGTCGCGCGAATCAATGCAGCGCGCAATTCGCGTCGCGACATCCAGCCTGCCAGAAAGGCGAGTGCTTGCGGGTAACCGACCGCGTCGGCGGCGACCGCAACCGTGCCGATGCGCTCAGCCTCTGCCACTAGCCCGGCCGCGAGCATCGCGTCGACGCGCGTCTCGATCCGCTCCTCGAGCAGTTCGGGCGCGACGTCCAACGCGATTTTAAGGTTCGCAATCGCGAGGCTGCGCAGCGACTCGCCATGCGCACCATCGTCACGCGTCGCCTGCGGCGCGGCGAGCGCGATTTCGAGCGCGCGGCTCACGCGATAGCGGTCCGTCGCGGCGAGCGCCGCGGCCCTTTCCGGTGCACGGGCCGCGAGCCATGCGTGCAGCACGTCGGGCGGATGCACGCGTGCTTCGTGCGCGAGCCGCGCGCGCAGCGCTTCGTCGTAGGACGCCGAAAGGGTGACGTCGCCGGCCAGTGCTCGCACGTAAAACCCGGTACCGCCAACGACGATCGTCCGCTTACCGCGGGCGCCGATCGCGCGAACCGCCGCAAGGGCATCGCGAACAAAACGCGCCGCGCTATACCGTTCGTGCGGCTCAAGCATACCGATCAGATGGTGCGCAACGCGCGCCCGCTGTTTCTTATTGGGCGCTGCCGTCCCGATCGGCATCCCGCGATAGAGCTGACGCGAATCCGCGCCGACGATCTCCGCATCGAAGCGTTCGGCCAATTCAAGCGCGAGTTGCGTCTTCCCCGAACAGGTCGGCCCCGTCAGCAGCAAAACGCCGCTCTCGTTCGAGGACCGCTCGTCGCGCAACGCTAGCAATAAGGTGCGAGTAGTCCGCGATACGTCGCGAGATCGGCGTCGCTATACAAGCAGAAGATGAGGCGCTCGAGCTCACTGCCCGCGCGTAGATGCTCGACGGCCGCGCGGATCGCGATCGGGGCTGCCGCCTCGATCGGATAACCGTATGCGCCCGTGCCCAGCGACGGAAACGCGATGCTGCGAACGTCGTTCTCCGCTGCGAGGCGCAGCGCAGTTCCATAGGCGGCCGCGAGCAGCTCCGCATCGCGCGGCCGCGCGTCGTAACGCGGCGCTACGGCGTGGATGACGAAGCGCGCCGGCAACTCGCCTCCTTCGGTGATGACCGCGCTGCCGGTCGGAC
>JALYUD010000104.1 GCA_030853905.1 Vulcanimicrobiota bacterium | reverse complement strand
GCGTGGGCCTTGCGCGAGGCGGGACGCGCCGCCGTCGTCGTCAACAACAATCCTGAAACCGTGTCGACCGATTTCGACATCTCGGACGTGCTCGTCTTCGAACCGCCCGGTCCCGACGAAGTGCAGGCGGTTTACGAAGCGACCCATGCGAAAGGCGTGATGCTCGCCTTCGGTGGACAGACGGCGATCAATCTCGCGCAAGCGCTGGCCGAGCGCGGCGTCGCGATCGTCGGCAGCGACCGACGCAGCCTCGACATGGCCGAGGACCGCGAAAAGTTCGAGGCGGCCTTACAGCGGTTGGATATCGCCCGTCCGCAAGGGCGCGCGGCGAACTCGTTCCGTGCGGCCCGCGCGATCGCGAGGGAGCTCGGATTTCCCGTTCTCGTACGGCCGTCGTACGTGCTCGGCGGCCGGGGCATGGAGATCGTCTACAACGAGGGACAACTCGCCGCGTACGTCGAGACGGCGCCGCCGATCACACCGGGAGCGCCGCTGCTCGTCGACAAGTATTTGCAGGGCCTCGAAGCCGAGGTGGACGCCGTGTACGACGGCAGCGATATCCTCGTCCCCGGCATCTTCGAGCACATCGAACGAGCCGGAATTCACTCCGGTGATTCGATCTCGGTCTATCCGCCGCAGACGATCGATGCGGCCATGCAGGAGCGCATCGTCGAGGTCACCCGCGCCGTCGCGCGTGAACTGCAAACGCGCGGGCTGATCAACATCCAGTTCGTCATCCACGACGGCAAGCTGTACATCATCGAAGCGAACCCGCGGGCCAGCCGCACGGTACCGATCATTTCGAAAGCGACGGGCGTCAATCTGGTCGCCGCCGCGACGCGCGTCGCGCTCGGAGAAAAACTCGCCGACATGCCGTACGGCACGGGGCTCTTGCCCGCCGCCCCGTTCGTCGTCGTCAAAGTTCCCGTGTTTTCGTTCGCGAAAATGCGCGGAGTCGAAACGCTCTTGGGTCCGGAGATGAAGTCGACGGGGGAGGTGCTCGGCATCGATGAGACGTTCGCAGGAGCGCTGCGCAAAGGGTTCATCGCGGCCGGCATTCGCCTGCCGTCGGGCGCTCTTGGCGATGGCGTGCGCGGGCGCATCCTCGTTTCGATTTCGGATGCCGCCAAAGCTGAGGCGGTTCCAGTTTTGCGCCGCTATGCCGAACAGGGATACGCGCTCGTGGCGACCGACGGCACGCACCGATTACTCGCGGAGCACGGCATCGCGGCGCAACGGATCAACAAGATCGCCGAAGGTTCTCCGCACGTCCTCGACGCGATCACCTCGCGCTCCGTCGATCTCGTCATCAACGCCGCCGGACCGCGCGAACAGAACGACGGGTATCGCATCCGTCGGGCGGCCGTCGAATCGAGCGTCGCCGCGCTGACGAGCCTCGACACCGCTCGCGCGCTCGCCGACGCGCTCTCTTCGGAATCCGGTCCGCCACGTTCCCTGCAAGCGTACCGCTCCTCAGTCGGCGTACACGCCTGACCGATCTATCAGTTTCCGAATCCGAAATCCCTTGACAGTCGCTCTTCGCTCTTGCTTTGTGTCAAGCGATTCCGGAAGCGGGACACTAATGCGGCGATGGCTTGCCGAAGCAGCGCGCGGCCAGCCACGCCGAGCCCGACCTACGAAGAAGGCGTTTTCCAATCACCGCGACGGAAACGTCGCGGCCCCATTGAAGCCCACCCGCGCCAGGCGCTCCCGCATGCTCGCGATGTCATCACCGCGACGGGAACGTCGCGGTCCCGTTGAAGCGAGTTTGGCTTCGAGCAGAACGTCAAAGCAGCGCGGATGCGATCGCGCTCGTTGAGCCGGAAACAACGCGCTTCGTCTTGCACGATCTGCGGCACCCTGCCAACGCCGCGTGCGCGCGCGATGTAATGGGATGCCGGCGAAGTGCTGCGCCAACAGCGCCGCGACACGTTCGAAGTGGCGGATGACCTCGGGCGCGATCACCATCGGCGAGATGTTCGCGAGCGAGTGACGGTTTCCGTCGGGACCGCCCGACGTGGCGGTGGGTGTGCGCGGGTCGGACGCAACTCGATCGACGGCGCCCCCGGCCGCGCAAAGGGGTGCCGCCGCCGAAGGACCGCAGGTCGCCGAGCGGCCTTGTTCGTTCCTTTACCGAACGAGTTGAAACCCCTGA
Organism: Vulcanimicrobiota bacterium; assembly: GCA_030853905.1. Taxonomy (GTDB): domain Bacteria; phylum Vulcanimicrobiota; class Vulcanimicrobiia; order Vulcanimicrobiales; family Vulcanimicrobiaceae; genus Nyctobacter. The sequence goes on along the minus strand of JALYUD010000104.1, from coordinate 5,984 downwards.
ATCTTTGCGGCTCTCTTATCGAAAGTCGCAGTCCATTCGCAACCGCGAGAACGGTTCACTTCCGCTAAAAGGACATCCGTGAAGTCGCCGAGCCGCGGCGCGTGTGCGCGAAGTCCCGAGCGAACCAGGTCCGCCGCCTCCACCGTTACGTGCGAGGCCTGTAGCAGCACTTCGATCACCCTCGCGATCTCACTCGAAGTATAACCGTAGGCACTTCTTAGCACCCAGACGCACTCGCATAGAACAATCAGATTGACGAAGCCCGGCTCCTCCGCGGAGCAGTGCTCTGCCACTCATCGAGCACGAGTAAGCGGACGAGAACGTTGGTGTCGAGCCCGATCACTTTCTTCTAAATCGACGCACCGCGTGCACCTCGATTGCCCTGTTCATTTGCTCGATCGAGACGTGCCTGCGCGGCGGCGGCAGGACGCTTCCGAGGGCCACGAGGTCGACCGACGCGGGAATCATGACGATCTTGCCGCTTTCTTCCAAAAACTCGACGCGGTCACCCGTCTTGAGCTTGAACTTATCTCGAATCGCTTTGGGAATCGTCAATTGACCCTTGCTGGTTACGGTAGCAGCCGGAATTGCTATCACCCTCCTTGCTCTTGCGACCCGCGCGCGCCTCGGCGGCGAGTATGCGGCACCGCCGCAGCATCACGCTCTCACCTGCATACAGGCTTCGATCGTATTCGTAGTGAGCATCTTCGCAAAAGCCCGGGTCGCGGCCGTGATGCTACACAAACATGCCGTCGAAGCCGCCGAAATCGGATCCAGCGCCGCATGGAACGTTAGGAGAGGATATACTTCACATTCTTCCGTATATACAAATCATGGCGAAGCACTTAATCGACGTCGACGAGAAAACGCTCAGGGCTGCTCGTGCGGAGCTCGGCACGACTACGATTAAAGCGACCGTGAATGAGGCGCTTCGTCGTGCCACGTCGGGGCGACAACGTCGGATAACGGCAGCGCTCGACGTCCTCGCCGACGCATGCCTCGCGGATCGAGCTGAAGCTTGGCGTTGAGGTTTCTCCTGGACACCAGCGTCGTGAGGCGCCTCGCTCGGGGCGAGGTCCGCAACGTGGTCGAGCCCTTTGCGGCGAGGAGCGAACTCGGCCGTACGACCATCTGCGACCTTGAAGTGGGCTACTCGGCGCGCAACGCTAAAGAATGGGATCAACTCGTGGGAGCGCTTGCCGCTTTCGAGCCGATCGAGACGACCGCGGCGCACGTTCATCGTGCACTTCAGGTCCAACGTTTGCTCGCCGGGCGCAGTCAGCGCGGCCGCAAAATTCCCGATCTGTTGATCGCTGCCGCCGCGGAGGAACTCGACGTCGGCGTGCTCCATTACGACGCCGACTTCGATTCCATCGCTGCCGTCACGGGTCAGCGCTGCCGGTGGGTCGTGCCGGCCGGCAGCCTGGAATAACGGTTATCGCGCGAAGAACCTCGCGCTGTCACCGAGGCCGTAGATCATGCCGAAGACGGCATCGCGGCAGCGGTACTACCACGGAGACGAGCGTTCATTCATCATGAGACGCACACACCCCAGCCACGAAAGAGACCGAGGCCCGCTGTATCCGCGGTGGCGGGCACCGAGCGCGGCGCTGGATGGCGGTGGCCGGCGAGACTGGAAAGACTAGAAAGGGTCGTCATGGTCGTTCCTCTGCCGAAAGCGCTGCTCGGTGCATCAGTATCACGCACCGCCGCACCATGCTCCATCCCGTTTGTCAGGAACCTCGCATGAGTTCGTCACGACGAACGAAACCCGAGGGCTCAGCCTTCCCAGTCCTCGATGCGTAAACCGGCGACGCGGGACAACTCGCCGACGTTGTGCGTGATGAGCGTCAAGCTTCTGGCTTTTGCCTGGGCGGCGATGAGCGCATCGTGGGTCCCATCGGCGTTCCGACGCGAGCAGGAGCCGATCGTATTTCTCCGGCCTGCCGTGCGTCCTCAGTATCGAAGGCGAGCACCGCGATTCGCCTCGAACTGATACGAGCGAGATTTTTCTCGACCCGCGCGCTCTTGTAGGCGCCGTAGTACAGCTCGTGAAGCGCAATTGACGCGATTCCGAAATCGTGGGGCATGCGTCTGCGTACGCGGCTGACGAAGCGCGGCGTTCCGCGCAGAAGCGCGATGAGCGCATTGGTATCGAGAAGATACGTCACTCGAAGAATTCGAGATCGCGCTGCGACTGGGCGGCCGGCTCTTCTTCCAATGCACTTACAAAGTCGTCGTCAATCGGCCCCAGGAATCGCTGCTGGACTGGACGGCGGATTAGCTCGCAATCGGATGCGGCGATGGTGTCGTCTTCGGAGATGCCGTCGGTTGCGGCGTAGGGAAGACGACACCGGGGAGTTCGCTCGGGGTCCTAAAGTTGCTGCCATCGACGGTTGCATTCATGCGAGCATGCACGAATAGCGCGTTTGCAGCAGCATCGAAGTGTTCGTGCTCGGCGAGCCAGTAGTCGCCGACGCGGCCGAAGTCGACGATGCCTGCAAAGCGGCCGCTTGCCACAACGTAGTGGCCCGAAACTTGGCCGCGTGCTTCGCGTACAAGAAACGTTTTTGGATCGACGTAGAGGTCGGTCAGGGGATGCGTATCGGGATCGCGATACGCGGGGAGCTTGAGATGGTAAACGTTGTTGTCACCCAAACGTTGGCGGCCGACGAGTTCGATATGGTAGAAAAGCGCCGCGTCGACGCGCACGGCGGCGATGATCGGCGGTCCAACGGTCGAAGCGGAGGCCGCATCGGTCGCCGGGGACGCGGTGGAGCCCGGCACGCCCATCGCTGAGAGCGCGGCTCCGGCGGGTTGCAACAGCGCGCCCGGGCACGGGCTTGCGGTCGAGCTTGGAGTCGCGACCGCTTTGCTGATCGCACCCCCATCGCGCGTGCGAAAGTAAACGTCGTAGGTGGCGGTTACGTCGCCGTGCCGGAGTCCGATGGTTATGCCGTCGCTCGTGCACGAGAGCGTAATGTTGCGTCCCACGATGTGTTCGCGAAACGTCACGTAGGGCGGAACGGGCGCGCTTTTCATCACGTGTACGGCGCGTAGGTACATGGCCTCGGGCCCCAGGGCCGACGTACCGTCAGGCGTGGGCGGCGCGTCGGCATAAGCACGCAAGGCAACGAGTAGCGCGGCGCTCGCGATCGCTCCGCTTGCGAGGTTTCGAAATCGGACGCTCATGGAGTGACGTGCCCCGATTTTACTCTTGGCGCAGAGCCACGATGGGGTCGACGCGAGTCGCTCGCTCGCCCGGGAGCAGCGCGGCCGCGGCCGCGGCGATGACAATGACGGCGACCACCACGCCGAACGTCAGCGGGTCCAGCGGAGGGGTGTGGTAGAGCTGCGTCGCGAGCGCCTGCGCAGCGAACGCGGCGAGCACGACGCCGGCGAGAATGCCGATCGCCGCCGTGCGCAGCACGCGAGCCAACACGTCGCGCAGGATTTGCGGTGCGGGAGCACCGAGGGCGACGCGGATGCCGAGTTCGTGCGTGCGTAGTGCGACCCCGTACGACGTCACGGCGTAGATGCCGGCGATTGCGAGCACGAGCCCGATGAACGCGAGGCTCAGCGACGTGATCGCACTCAAGCGCACACGCTTGGCGTCGTCGCTCAAATAGCTTTCGAGGGACCGCACCGGGGGCGCCGGCAGCAGCGGCTCGGCCGCGGGGATCGCACTCGCGAGCGCGCGCGAAACGTTTGCGTTCCCGATCGTTTTCGCGAGCAGATAGGCAGCGGGCGGAACCCCCTGTTGCAGCGGGCCGTAGATCGTGGGCGGATCTGGCGCCGCGTACGTATTGCGCGCGTTTGCAACGATACCGACGATCGTCGCGGGCTTGATGCCGAGTCCTGTAATTTGCCGCCCGAGTGCCGCTTCGTTGCCGAAGTATCGTCGGGCGAAGGCTTCGTTCACGACGAGGACCTCCGGGGCTTTGGACGTGTCCTGCGGACCGAAGGCACGACCGCGCAGCACGCCGATGCCGAGCAGCCGGAAATATGACGATCCGACGATATTGATGCTCGCGGACGGTGTCGCCGATGGAGGAAAGGGATGACCGACGATGCCGAAAGCCGAGACGATGGTGTTCTGCGTCATGAAGGGCGCGGTAAAGGCCCACGCCGCGTTGCGAATCCCGGGGAGCGCGCGGACGTGCGCCGCCACGCGATCGTAGAATGCGAGCTGCGAGGAGTTCGTTTTGTAGCGATACTGCGGCAGCAAGACTCCGCTCGCAACCACGACGTTACGGGGCGAAAATCCGAGCGGCTGGTGCGTGAGCGTCAGATAGCTTCGCTCGATGAGTCCGGCTGAAACCGACAGCGCGAGCGCCAGCGCAATTTCGACGATCACGAGCGCCGCGCGCGTTTTTCGGCCGCCGCTCGCATCACCGCCCCGGCCGGCCGAGCGCAGCGCGAGGGCGACCTTACGCGACGAGAGCGAAAGCGCCGGAACGAGTCCCGCGACCAGTGTGGCGAGCGCCACGATTCCCAAGGTATACAGCGCCGAAAACCAATCGAGCGTGACGTTCGCGGCACGTGGGACATCGGGATGCAGCGCCACGAAGCCCGAGACGGCGAGAGAGGCTAGGAAAAAGCCCAAGAGACCGCCGCAGGCGCAGAACAAAAACGTCTCCGTGAGCAGCTGGGCGACGATGCGTCGGCGCGGTGCGCCGAGCGCCGAGCGGATCGCCAGTTCGCGCTCGCGAGCCGTAGCGCGGCCCAGCAGCAAATTCGCCACGTTCGCGCAGGCGACCAACAGTACGCCGGCAACCGCGCCGAAGAGCGCGAACAAGAGGGGAGCGGCCGAACCCACGACCGCGTCTTGCAGCGAACCAACGGCGAGCCCGAATTCGGCATCGTCGTTGGGATACCGCGCGACCAGGCGCGCGAAGACGGTGTGCAAATCGGCTCGCGCCCCCTCGAGGCTAACCCCACCGCGTAAGCGTCCTACTGCCGCCGCGAAATGGTCGTTGCGGTGGTACGCTTTACTATCGGGCTGCAACGCTGCCCAATAATCGGTTGCCATGAACCCCCCGGCGCGGTCGTTCGGCTGCCGGAAGGACGGCGGCATGACGCCGACGATCCGCTTCGCGTCGCCGTCGAGCCGGACGACCGATCCGATCGCCTTCGGATCGCCGGAGAGGACGCTCTGCCACAGCTGGTACGAGAGCACGATGACCGCGGGCGAGCCGACCCGGTCGTCCGCGGGAACGAGCGCACGGCCCAGCAGTGGTCGCACGCCGAGCAAGTTGAAGAGATTTGCGGTCGTCTGCACGCCGTCCAGCGTGCGTGCCGGGCCGTGCCCGGTGAGCGTGTGTTGGTCATCGGTGAAGGCGGCGAGCCCCGAGAGCGTCGTGTTCTGAACGCGCAGGTCGCGAAAATCGGGAATCGACATTGCGAACGGGGCACCTTTGAGGGTCCCCGTTACCGCGACGAGGCGCGACGCGTCACGGTATGGGAGCGGCGCGAGGACGACGCCGCGCAGGATGCTGAAAGCGGTCGCATTCGCTCCGATCGCAAGCGCGAGCGTCGCGATGACGACGAAGGCGAACAGCGGCGTGCGGCGCAGCGACCGCGCCGCGAAGATGAAATCGCGTAGGATCATCGCGCCGTACTCGTCTAAGCCCGTCCACAGCGTGTCGGCGTAGACGCGCAGAGCGAAGGCGGCGGCAGCCAAACGGCCGTGCCGGTGTGCCTCGTCAAGGAGCCCTTCTCTGAAGTCGCTGCTGATGTGCCGACCGCACTCACGGCGAAACTGCGCCGGCGCGGCATAGAGCAGTAGCCGCAAGAGTGACGTGGCAACGGCGACTCCCCTCATGCACGCGCGAGCGCAGGCAGAAGCCGGCGCGCTCGTGCAACGCGAACGAGTTCTTCGAGACGCTGCGCTTCGGCTTGGGCGATGCGCCGGCCCCGCGGCGTCAGGCGGTAGTAGCGCCGCCGCTCGTCATCGTCGTCGTCGCTCGGGACGTCGGCAATCC
>JALYUD010000080.1 GCA_030853905.1 Vulcanimicrobiota bacterium | reverse complement strand
GTGCGCACGGGCGTGACCGTCGTGCTGCCCAACAACGACCCATGGTCGAAGCGGGTCGCTGCGGCGACGTACGATCTCAACGGCAACGGTGAAATGACCGGCGCGCACTGGGTCGACGAATCGGGTTTTCTCGAAGTCCCGATCGCGTTGACGAACACGCTCGACGTGCCGCGGGTCGATGACGGCGTCATCACCTGGCTGATCGAGCATCATCCGGAGATCGGCGTCCACGCCGACGTGCCGCTGCCCGTCGTCGCCGAATGCGACGATCAGGGCATCAACGACATCCAAGGCCGGCACGTCTCGCCGGCCGACGCCGTCGTGGCGCTCGACGCTGCGCGCCCGGGACCGTTCGCGCGCGGCGACGTCGGCGCGGGGACCGGGATGCGCGCGTTCGCGTTCAAGGCCGGGATCGGGACGGCATCACGCATGACCGGCAAGGACGCCGGTGGTTATACCGTCGGCGTGCTCGTGAACGCGAACACCGCTTCACGCGAACAGCTGCGCATCGCGGGAGTGCCGGTCGGACGCATCTTTGCGCACGAGCTTCTGCCAACGGTTTCGAAACGCGCAGCGAACGGCGCGTCGCTGCAAGTTCTTGCACGCTTACCGAAACATGGCCGTGCCGCCGACGGAAGCATCATCATCACGATTGCGACCGACGCGCCCCTCGACGGCCGCCAGCTGCGCGAACTGGCCAAGCGAGCGACCTTGGGACTCGCCCGCACCGGGGTCACCTCGCAGGTGTCGAGCGGTGATCTGCTGATCGCCTTCAGCACGACGCACATTTACCCGCGCGATCCGGCCGCGCCGCTCCCGGTCGCGCTCGTCAACAGTGACGATGTCATGGACGCGCTCTTCGCCGCCACGGCCGAAGCGACCGAAGCCGCCATCGTCGATTCCCTGCTCTCCGCAAAAACGCTCTCGGGCGCCCGCGGCCTGACCTACTATGCTCTGCCGAAGGCGCGCGTCGAACGCCTCATCGAGAATGTACGGCGAACCGAAGGCGTAAGCGCGATCAGACCATGATGTGCGCGGGAGGGCGCTCGTGCAGTAAGAAGGACGCGACATGGCTGATGAAACGCTCGCGATTTTGGTCGGGGGAGGGCCGGCGCCCGGGATCAATGGGGTTATCGCTTCGGCGACGATCGAGGCGGTCAACAGCGGCTTACGCGTACTTGGAATCTACGACGGATACCGGCACATCGCACGGGGCGATATTTCAGAAGTCGTCGAGCTGACGATCGACGATGTCTCGCGGCTGCACTTCACCGGCGGCTCGCGGTTACGGACGTCGCGCACGAATCCCGGCAAGGACGACGAGACGCTCGAGCGTTGCATTCGTTCGCTCCTGCAGCTCGGCGTGCGCTATCTGGTTGCGATCGGCGGCGACGATACGACGTACGGCGCGTCGCGCATCGCCGCCAAGACGCGCGGCCGGCTCGGCGTCGCCACCGTTCCCAAGACGATCGACAACGACTTGCCGCTGCCCGACAATGCGCCGACGTTCGGCTTCGAAACCGCGCGTGCCGTCGGCACGACGATCGTCGAAAACCTGATGGAAGATGCCCGCAGCGCATCGCGCTGGTATCTCGCGGTCACGATGGGCCGCAAGTCGGGCGCGCTGGCGCTCGGCATCTGCAAGGCCGCGGGCGCGACGCTTGCGGTGATTCCCGAAGAGTTTCCCGCCGGAGCGGTCGATCTCGATACCGTGGTCGACACGATCGTCGGCGCGATCATCAAGCGCAAATCGTCCGGGCACGATCACGGCGTTGCGGTCCTCGCCGAGGGCATCGCCGAGCGGATCGATGCGCGGCAATTGGCTTCCGATGATCTCGGACACGACGCCTACGGCCACGTAAGGCTCGCGGACGTTCCGCTCGGCACGGTGCTGCGCGACGCCGTACGCGCCAAACTGACCGAACTCGAGCTCGATATCACGGTCGTGACGAAGGACATCGGCTATGAGCTGCGTTGCGCGAAGCCGGTTCCGTTCGACGTGGAGTACACGCGCACGCTCGGCTACGGCGCGGTCCGTTATTTGCTCGGCGGCGGCAGTGGTGCGTTGATCGCGCTGTCCGGCGGCCGCGTCGTGCCGGTCGATCTCGAAGAACTGGTCGATCCGGCGACCGGACGCATCCGCGTACGGCTGGTCGACGTGACGACCGAGTCCTACGAGGTCGCCCGCTCGTACATGATCCGCCTCGAAGCAGACGACCTCAGCGAGCCGCTCCTCTCACGCCTCGCCGCACAAACACCGCTCTCGGCCGATGCGTTCGCCAAGCGTTTCAAAGCCGTGGCGCATCGCATACCCGAACACGCCGCCACGTAGGGATTCGACAACGCCCGAATCCGTTCAGGCCACGGCTTCGGCGCGGGGCGAAGGGGCACTCATCACCGGCGAGGGCGTGACGTACATCGGTTTCATCGGCACAACGGCGTCGATCGAGCGGTCCCCCGCGGTGACGTGGCAGAACGCTTCGTCGCGGGTCATCGAAAAGAGGACGCCGGGGTCGACCGCGCTCTTGTTGTATTTCGTCGCGCGAGCCAGCAGGCCGAGTGTCGCGTCGTCGTCGGTCTTGAAGAAAATCTTTTGGGTGAAGTTTTGCAGTGCGGCGTCGACGTGGTGCGGTGCGAGCACGGCGTAGAGCGATGCGACGCCTTGGGTTGTGCCGAGCACCATGCAGCCTGCCGAGCGGATGATGCCTAGTGACGACACGTCGGATTCCGAGATGCACAGTTGGTATTCGTCGATGCCGAACACGATTGGACGCGTTTGATCGAGCGTGGGATCGGAGCGGCGGGTTTCGACGGCGGTGAAGAAGCGGCGTTTAGCGAGCGTGTAGATCGACTGCGCGGCACGCTCGTAACGTGAGCGCGGTACGTGCAGGATGATCACGTTGCCGTCGAATACCGTGTTCATCGAGATCAGGTTGAGTTTGCGCGCGAACGTCTTGGCGATATCGACGTCGCGCAGCGGCTCGAGAAGCTGCGCGATAGCGAACTGAACCGTGCGCCGCGTCTCGGGCGTCATCTGAAAGTAGCGCGTGTCTTCGTAACTGAGCGCCTCGTGGATCGTCCAGGCTTCGTCGCTGTCGCTGCGGATCGAGCGTAGACGTTCCGTCGCCTGAATGCGCACGAGCGCAGCGAACTTGTCGTCGAAACAGTAACTCGTCAGATGTTCAAACGTGTAGTATTGCGTGCCCGCCGCTTGCAGCATGCGCAGCGAGTTCTTCATGCGCGCGAGCCCCGCGTCGACCCACTGCTTGGCGTCTTCGCTGACCCGGCCGAACGTGTCGCGAAAGTAGACGCTGTCGACGTCGGGACTACCGCACAGCAGTTCAACCCCGATCTCGCTGCCGGGCTGGACGACGACGGCTTTGCGGCCGGCGCGACGCGCGATCTCACAAACCTCCGCGACCGCCTCGCTCTTGGCGCAGATGACGAACGCCCCCGCGCCGAGGTCCGAGAGCATGGCCTGCAGCATCGGATTGTAACCGCGCGTCGTCTTGCCAGATCCCGACGAGCCGAAGATCATCGTGTGCCGGCAAAGGTCATCGAGCCCGAACTCGACCCGCTCCTCGCCGGAGCCGATACTCAACGTCTGCGCCGGTGCCCGTGCGAGAAGGTCCATCAGGTAGTCTATCGTCCGGCACCCAACGATGTTAAAGAAGAACCAAGCAGCCCTTCGTGTCCGGCCTCCGGCCTCGTCATCAAATGTGACTTGACCCGTCTGATCCGCGAGAGGTGGAAATCGCGACGCATCCCTCCCGCCCGAGCCTAGCGACCCAGAGGAAACCTTGGACCGACCGAGAGGCTTTAAAACGCCGCCGAACAGCGCTACCTGCACTCCCGGGTGAGCGCCGCCCTTTTTTAAAGCCGCTCGCTTGGAGGAGCACGTTCCGAGAAAATCGGACAACGTCTGCGATGTCCAATCGCTTATGCGCATCCGACGCTACGGTCCACGCGCGGTTTGAACCTGCGCTGTGATTACCGCTCACGTCGGGGCGTGAGCTCGGTTTAAATAACGTGAGCCGAGTCGCCGTCGGCAGCCTCACCGGCGTCTTCGGCATCCGTGGCGAGCTGAAATGCCGGACGACGGACGCGCAAGCGCAACCGCCGGCCGCGCGAACGACGTACTCGCTGATCCGCGACGGCCTAGAGCGCAGCCTCGTCTGCACGGCGGCGCGTCGCCATCACGAGCGCCTACTCCTTACGTTCGAAGGCATCGACACGCCCGAGGCCGCGCGTGCCCTCGTCGGCGGCGATCTCTACGCCGAGCGCGTCGAAGTCCCGCTCGGACCGAACGAATACCTCGACGCCGACTTGATCGGCTTGCGGCTCGTCGATGAAAGCGGCACCGAACTCGCGCACGTCATCGGCGTCGAACACTATCCCGCACAAGACTGCCTCGTCGTCGAACCCGGCCGCGCGCTCGTCCCGCTCGTCAAAGCCTTCATCAAACGCATCGACATCGCCGCAGGCTACATCGTAACCGCATTGCCCGCCGGTTTACTCGAGACGTAGTACGTTCCCGCTACGTCGCGGCAGTCGTCGGCATGCGCGTGGCGCACAAGCGTCGATGTGGTTCGCAGCGAAGATGACCGGCGCATGACGATCACGCCCTCGGAGAAGCGATGTTTTTGGTCCTAGCCGTTGCCTGCTGCCTGATTAGCGGCAACGTCCACGCCGTCTCGGGCACGCCGCTGGCCGGCGCGGGCGTCGTCGTGCGCGGCGCTACGACGACGCGCTCCACTGCCGACCGTAAAGGCGATTTTTCGCTCCACGCCCGCCCCGGATCGTATGAAGTCGACGCGGCGGCGCGCGGGTATGCGCCCGTGACGGTGGCCGTCAAAGCCGACCATGACGTCGACGTGCAAATAGCCCTCGAACCACTCGATTCCCCGAAGTTGCGGCAGATCGGCCGGGTCACGGTCGATGGCCGCCTCACGCCGATACTGGGCACCATCCCCTCGATCACTTTGACGCGCTCGGATTTCGAGCGGCTCGGTGACGACCGCATCATCGACGGATTAGCGACGCTGCCCGGCGCGACGTTCGCGCGCCCCGACGGCGGCGCCGCGAGTTCCATTGCCGTCGTGGCGCTGCGCGGTCCCGACCCGTCAGAATCGCTCATTGCGCTCGACGGTCAACTCCTCAACGACGGGAACACGGGTGATCTCGATCTGTCACGCTTGCCGGTCGCAGCATTTTCGGCAGTCGATGTAACCGAGGGCCTGGGTCCCGAGGATTCCAACGGGAGCAACACCTTCGGCGGCGCGATCGATCTGCTTTCGCTACGGCCGACGAAGGAGCCCCACTTCGCGGCATCGCTGTCGGGCGGTTCGTTCGGTCGAAGCGAAGCGTGGTTGAACGCGACCGGCACGCAAGGCCGCCTTGGTTACGCGGCCGCGCTCGACGATCAGAATCAGTCGGGCTATGTCGATAAAACGGTACCACTCTACTCGAACACGGATCCGGCCTGCGCGCCATGCGCAACGCACCTCGGCTCCTCCGTCGCATCACACCTAGCGCTCGAGACGCTGACGTGGTCGTTTTCGCAGAATGCCGACGTCACGGCTCGCGTCTTCACGCTCGGCGACAACCGCGATCAGAGCAGCGCGCTAAACGGCATCGACGGCAACGCCGGCGACGTCGGGACGCCGCCGTACGGCCAATTCATTGGTCCGGGAAATCAAACGTTCGCGCAAGTTATCCGTGCCTACCAAGTTCACGGCCGAGCGCCGCTCGGTGCGGGCGAACTGACGACCGACCTCTCTGAAAGCGACAACAGCGTCGGCGTCAACGGCGGCAGCGCCACGCCGTATGACATCACCCACGTCGATCGTCGCTACAACGGCGCGCTGACGTGGCAGCGCACCTTCGCGTCGTCTCAATTTGCCGTGGGCGGCTACACGCGCTACGAGTTGCTCGATTTTCTCGCTCCGGGATCCGCTACCAGCGCCCCGCTGACCGCGACGCAAGCGCAACCACTGCTCGGCCAGACGATCAACGTGCTGTACGCGCGCGGCGGCTTTCGACCGACGCCGAAGTTGCGGCTCGACGGCGGTCTCTTCGAATCGCTTTACTCGACCTTCGGCGCTAATCTCGACGGCCGCTTCGGCGCAATCTACACGGTCGCTCCCAAGACGGCCCTACGTTTCTCGCTCGGCACCGGCTTCCGCGCACCCTTACTGTTGGAGCGCTACCAATTTCCGTACGATCAGTTAACGCTCGACGGTAATAACGTGTTCACCGGGCAAGGCAGCCCGAACGAGCATCCCGAGCACGCGACCGAGTACGAACTGGGCCTCTCGCAAGAGCTATCCGGCGCCGCGACCCTCGATTTCTCCATATACCAAACGAATCTGCGCAATCCGATCGAAATTTTCTACCCGCTCGCCGCGGTGGCGCAGGGCAGCTGCACGGCAAACTCTTATGCCGTCCCGCTCCCCGCTTGCGTTTCCTATCAGAGTAACGTCGGCAATGCCGTGTACCAGGGCGCCGAAGTGCGTTTCCTCCAACGCTTCAGCCGGCAGCGGCTTTTCCTGACGGCGATGTACGGTCTGGGCGTTTCGTATCCCAAAGACCTCAATGCGCAGTTCTCGAATCCCACCTCGGGCGGCAACCTCGTCGACAACCAGCAATTCCTGGGCGTCCCGCAGCAGCAAGGTTCGCTCGAGTTGGACTGGCAGAACGCCGGTTGGCACGCGGCGACGTCTGCCGTCTTCCGCGGCAACAACAATGAACTTAATGGGCCCCCGTTCACGCTCCTAGACGCCCTTGCCGGCAAAGAGTTCGGACATAACCTCGACCTGTCGCTCTCCGCCACGAACCTCTTCAACGCCGTAAGTGGCCCCTTCACGCACTTCGGCGCCGGAGTTCCGTACCGAGGCGTCATCGGAAGAAACGCGTCGGGCGCCCCGCTCTACGGAGCGCTCCCGACGGACGCTCAGTATGTCAAACCGGTCGGCGTGCGCTTGATCCTGACGGCCAAGAAGTGAACGATTCAGGCAGCGCCTCGCCGAGGGCAAGGTGAGCCGAATTCTTAGAGTCTCGTGTTAAGGGGTTCTCGCTTTCAGCAAGCGTCCTGATCTCGAATAGAGTCTCACACGGCGAGCGCATCTTTTGCGATCACCGTCCAATCGCTCGCGCCGTAGCCCCGTTCGATCATTTCGTCCATCTTCGCCGCAATCGCCGGGAGGGCGTCGAGGCTAACTCCGGCGCGCTGTGCTTCGTCGAGCATCAGTCGCGCGTCTTTGCGCGCCATGGTCAGCTCCCATGAGGGGTGGTCGAAGTCGCCTTCGATCATGCGGGCCGCCCGCGCCGGGACAGCAGCACCGGGATTGAAGAAATCGAATAGCGAGGCGGCCTCTTGCGCGGGGATGTCGAGTGCCTTAGCGAGTGCAAAGAGATCGCTTATCCCCGCGGTCAGAAACGTCAGGAACAGGTTCCCCATCAATTTGAACGCGGCCGCCCTTTCAACGTGCGGCCCGAGATAGACGACCCTTCCCGTCATCGGTTCCAGTGCCGGGCGCAGGCGCTCGAATCGCTCGCGCTCGCCTGAAGCGAGCATGACGCCGCTCGACTCGAGCGCATTTTGCGGTCCCATGAACACCGGCGCGTGCAGAAACGGGATGCCGCGCGCATCCCAGCGCGCGACCCGCTGAGCGGCGCCGCTCGCCGACGTCGTCGTATGATCGACGATCGTAACGCCGGCGGCGAAGCCCTCGCGGGCGCGTTCAAGAACCTCGTCGACCGCGCCGTCATCAGACAGCGTCAGATGGATGCGGCTCGCGTCGCGCGCTGCCGCCGCCGGATCGGCGGCGACGCGTGCCCCGTCAGCTTCGAGCGCGCGCGCTTTTTGGGGCGTGCGGTTCCACACCGCCACAGCCTCACCGCGCCGCCGCATCGCGCGGACAAAACCCGCGCCGAGTAGCCCCGTCCCAAACCAAGCGATCACATCATCTCCTTACCACGAGCGCGAGAAATACCCCATGGCGTTTGCCGCCGTGAGCTTCCGGAAGCCGCCGTCCGTTCGGCTTGACCCGCCAGAAAGGGCGAGGCAAGCGAAGTAGGTGCCACACGCGCGAAAATCAAAATCGGTTCGTTGCCGCTCGAGCAGGACATACAGCGGATCGAAGCTGCCCGCAGCGCGCTAGGTCCGCACGCGCGCCTCGCCGTCGATGCGATGAACGCCTACGATGCCGCCGACAGCTTAAAGGCGGCGGCGCAACTCGCTCACTACGGGTTGTGGTGGTTCGAAGACGTCTGCGATTCGCTCGACTTCGAAACGCAGTCGGCCGTCGCGCGCGTTTATGAAGGTTCCGTCGCGGCGGGTGAAGCGCTCTTTTCAGCGGCCGAAGCACGCTCAACAACCGGCAGATCGATCGAGCGGGCGCTTTTCCGCCGCCACTGCGTCGCTCCTCGCTCAAATGGCGCGGTCATTCTACGCTCGTCGCTCCTTGCGGCGACCGAACAACAGATTCGGGCGTTGTCGAATCCTTAGAGGGCACGCATTTCCGTCGTCACGCTGCGGGCGGAAGCTGTTCGAGCGTCGCTGAGCACCCGATAGCGGACAACTCCGAGCGCCGTCGCGAGCATGATGACGAGCGCCGTATTGGCGATCATCAGCGTCTCGACGGCATGACTGCCGACGGCAAGCCGGGCGGCGGCACGCAGCGCGAGCGCGCCGAGCCAAATTGCGACGGTTGCCGCCGAACCGCGGACGAAAACGAAACCCGGCGGCCCGACGCGTAGGGTGGTATAGCGCGCGACGGCCAACCCAATTGCCGTGCCCACGACCAGGGCCGCGAAGATCGACAGAGCCAACACCGGTAACATCAGCATCTGCATTGCGGTGACGACCGCCAGCAGCACGCCGATCACGCCTACGATGGCCGGTAAAACGAAGAGGCTGCGCAGCCGCAGCTTGCGCTCGCGTAATTCGCGGAAGAGGAAACGCGCGACGACGAGCACGATGATGACGACATACACAAGCTGGGACGACTGCGGACCCGCCATGTCACCCTGATACGTCGCCCTCCGCACAGCTTCCGCCCTTGTCCCGGCCGGTTGCCGCGCAGGAGGTTAGCGTTGCACCGTCCGGTGCTGGCCATGCGTTGGAGTGATCCGAGGAAACGCCAACGTAACGGCAACGAGAACGGCGACATTGCAAGCCAGCGCCATGAGCCCCGGATTGATGCCCTGCGGCCCCATACTCGCATGCAACGAGTACGCGGCCACCGCTTCCCCGGACGCCAATCCCGCGCCGACCGCCCATGCGCTCACGCGTTTCCAAAAAAGCGCCGCCATGACACCCGGCGCGAGTTGTGTAATACCGTTGTAATAGAACAGGAGAAGGTCCACGAGCGACGTTTTCGCAAAGATCCAAAGCGTCAGCGAGAGAACCGCACAGACCAGAACGAGCGCCCGCACGTAACGCGTGCTGCCCAAAACGTTGCGAGAGAAGATGCTCGCCGCGCCGAGTAAGAGGACCGAAGCCGGAAGCAGCGCGGCCAAACATCCGGCGCCCGCCACGATGCCCAGCAGCCACGCTGGGAAGTCGCGCTGCAGCACCAGCATGAACGATTGATCCGCGGCGGGTCCCTTCAATCCCGGAACGACGAGCAGCGCCGCGAACCCGGCAAGGAGCACGAAAACGATAACGAGCCCGTAGAGCGGCATAAACATCATGTTGCGGCGCACGGTCTCCTCATCACGCGCCGAAAAGACCGACTGCGCGCTCGCCGGCCCCATGAAATAGCCGATGCTCGTCAGTGCAACGGTCGAAACGAACCAATTGACGCCGTAGGGCGCGCTCCCGGATGCCAGCACGAGCCAATGCGGGTGGGCCTGCGCTACGCGCGAAAACATCGTATCGGCCGAGCCGAAAAAATGAATCGGCAAAGCGATGCCGGCGAACATGACCGCCCCCAGGACGAGCACGTCTTTGATGATGCTCGCCCACGCAGCGCCGCGCAGCCCGGCGGTAAAAACGAACAGGGCCATCAGCAAGAAGGCAACGCTCACGGCGACCGTCGCGTCGTATCGGCCATATCCTGCGATGGTCAGCAGAATCTGCAATCCGGTCAACTGCAGCGTGACGTACGGCACGGCCAGCAAGAACTGCAGAACGGCGACGAACGTTCCGAGAGATCGACTGCCGTAGCGATCGACTAAGAAGTCCGGCCACGTCATCAACCCGTGTGCTTTTCCGAGTCGCCACACCGCAGGCAAATAGAAGTATCCGATGATATACCCGATGGTGCCGTACGCGATGATATAGAATGCCGGCGCGCCCTTCCCGTACGCCCAGCCGGCAGCACCGAGGAAGGTGAAACTCGTATAGATTTCTCCGCTGAGCAGAAGCCACAGGAGCACCGCGCCGAACGAGCGTCCACCGACGATAAATTCCTGAGGCTCCATCTTGAAGCGTCGAACCGCAAGCAGCGCAAAAGCGATCGTCCCAAGGACGACCGCGGCGACGATCAGGATCGCTTGCGCGCTCGCGCTCACGTCTTGTTGCGGCAACGCTCGGCGCCGAGCAGAAAGAGCGGCGTTAGCAGCACCCACCCGACACACCAGGCGAGCAAGAACGGAAGCCCCGCAATGCGCGGCTGATCGCGATTCGCCAAAAACGCCGCGCCGGCCAACATCAACGCCGGCACGGCAGCGAGCCCAAATCGCGCCGCCGCCCTCACCTACGCCGCCGCGGGAAGCGGTGCGGATGTTGCAACCGGCTTACGGGCGAGCAGCGGCACGAACGCCGCAAGCGCTGCGAGCCCGCCCCAAAGCCGAACAAGGTCACGCCGTTTGCCAGACCGCGATGGCGCGGAAACCATTTGCTGACCACGGCGCCCGGCACGAGGTAAGCCATGCCGCCGCCGAGGCCTCCGATAATGCCATACGTCAGATACAGGCACGCCAATCCAAAATGAGCCGTACCGAGCCCCGCCAGCAGATATCCCAGCCCCCATATGAGCGCAGCGGTGACGGCGACCGGCCGCGGGCCGAAGCGGTCATGCAAAAACCCGCCCGCGAACGCGCCGACTCCAACCCCGAAGACCATCACCGCGAACACCGACGCGACCTGTAAGCTCGTCCAACCGAAGAACGCCAGCAGCGGCCGCGAGAACAAACTCCACGAGTAGGCAGTCCCCACGCACATCATGACGCCGACGCAGCACAGCAAGACACGCCACCGCCGAGGATCGCCCGTCTGCACCCTTACCACGCGACTCTAGGACGCCCGCAGCCGCGCCAACTCCTCCCGAACGACGGACCGAACTCGTTCCTCGAGCGGCACCGCATCAACCACCGCACTACGAAGCGCCTCGTTCATCAGCGTCTGATAGCCGCGACCATCGCGCTCGGCGATGGCACGGAATGCGTCGAGCGTGTCCGTATCGATGAAGATCGTAATACGCGTCTTACCGTGCTGCGGCAAAACGGCTCCCCGCTTAGCCCCTCGAAAATCGTACGTTGCCGCGCCCTTTCCCTTAACTGCCTTGCTCATATTATCTCCGTTGTGGTGGCTCAGCCGGGCGAGTCGAGATGAGGCGAATATCCTCCGTCGCGTTCATATAGGCGTAGACAACGACGAGGGCGTGGCCTTTCAAGTCTGCACCGATCGTAACGAAACGCTGCTCGCCATGGCGCCGGTCTTCCATCGTCAGGGCGTTAGGATCGTCAAAAACTGTCGCGGCATCGCTGAAGCGCACGCCGTGCTTGCGGATGTTCGCATGGGCCTTCGCCGGGTTCCAAAGGACCATATACATATATTATGCATACAAGCATGTTTTGTCAGCGCCCGTGGACCGCGCCCTCTAACTTCGGGGCAGAACGCTCAGTCCGCGACTTGGCACAGGAGCTCCGCTCGTTCGAGGACTTGAGCGATGGCGGCGTCCGTCGTCTCCGGCGGGTACCCGTGTTTGCGTCGAAAGTTCGCGCCTATTGTCTCGCGCTCGAAAGGCGTAGCGCCACCGATGTCGTTCAGAACTTGTGGTTGAGAAGCTTGATCGGCGACGTATGAAGCAGGTCGTTTGGGATTTCATGACAGGCGCGAATCGGCTGCGGATCTTGCGACGACGCGGAATCACTTTGCCAGCACTTGCCCGGGATGATCGCGCAGTAGCAAATGCGGATGGTAAATCGTGAAGACGCGTCCAGGAATGGCCTCGCGAACCGTTTTACTCCTCAGAGCGAAAGCGACGATCGAAGCTCCTGGACGCAGCACGGAACCGGGCGTGCTGACGTTCAAATCGAGGCTGATGTTCGCGCCGTGGCTTCGTGCAATGAGGTTCGGCCCGAGAATCGTGTGCATCACGTCGATGAAGCTGCTCTTGGGCTTTCCATCGACGGCGGCCGTGGCGTTGCGCACTACCGCAGGCCCGAGGCCGTCGTTTTCAATGTTGATCGACGCCGTGTCGTTTTTGTCAAGCGTCTCATTGACGCCGACGTACGGCCAAACTTGCGCGCCCAGCTGTTCCTTGTTTGCGCCTGGAGCACCCGTGCCTGCCACCACGATGCTCCGGTCGCGAGCGA
>JALYUD010000055.1 GCA_030853905.1 Vulcanimicrobiota bacterium | reverse complement strand
CGAGACGAAACGGGCCGTTGTAGACGATTTCGCTTGCGTTGAACTCGTTTTGCAGCGCCAGGGCAAGTTCGCCCGGGCTAATGACCTCGGCGTAAGCGCCGTGCTGCCGGGCGACGGCAAGCAGCTTGGGATCGGGATTCGTCTTAACGCTCGTTGCCAAGCGCACGAGCGGCGGCCCGGCTAGTTCGTTTAGCCGTGTGCGGATCCGGGTGTAGCGCTCGACCGCTGCGCCTACCAGGAATGCCCGATACGGCGTTTGCGCGGGGCTCGCGGCGACGTCGGAAAGTTCGTCGGCGAGCGCGTTCACCGCGCGGCGCGCACTTCGATATCGATCGGCTTACAGCGGCCTCCGTTTGAGTGCTCCGACGAGCAGGCGGTGATGGCCACGACGACCGGGCGTAACGCTCGCAGGGCAATCTGATCGCCGGCGCGTGAAGCCGGGCGCTCGATCGTGATGCGCCCATCCGTTTCGACCGGTACGTTCATGAATGCATTGAACGTCGTCGCGACATCGTCGCCGTCGACACCGTACGGACCCAGCGCCGCGGCGATGTTCGCTAAGCAGCTCGGGTGACCGTACATCTGGCGTAGGAAGACGAACATTGGGCCACTGCATGGCGCCAGGAGAGCATCGTGAATCCCGACGGTGTCCGCGACGATCTCAAGCAGCGGCGTGCTGCGGTTCGAGTAGAGCACGCTCCCGATTCCCAGGCGAATCGTCTGGTTATAATCGATCGTCCGTCCGCCCGAATATCGCTCCTTCGCGTCGCCCTGGGCGATGATGAACAGATCGGCAACTTGTTCACCCTCCGGATCGACGACGACCAGCACGTCGTCCCGTCGTAACTCGACTGCCGTCCCGCTCTGTGCGGCTATCCGCCGCCGCTCGCTCATCGCGAGCGCGGACGGAATGGACAGCGCCACTCGGCTTCGACCGCTCGTCCGGAATACTGCCGCGCTTCGGAGTCCTCACCGAACGCCGCAAGGTTCGGATTGAGCGACCCCTGCAAGCGCACGTCGCGCTCGCGAATCTTGCGCTGCATTCGCTCGAAGCGCCCGTCGCGCCGTAGGGCGTCGAACTGAAACTTCGCGTTGAATAAGAGCAATGGCGTGGGAAAGCGGCGCGCCAAGCGCGACGAACCGGGATGCATTCCGACGACGAAAAAGGCGCGTCCCGCAAGGCTGAATGAAAACGATGCGTCCTGGGGGTCGCTGCTCGCGGCGGCGTCCCATGCGTTTTCCCGATCGAGCGCATGCAGTCGTTGCAGCGTTTCCCACAGCAACGTTTCGAACGTTCGTTCATCGCTCCGTGCGACCGCTCGGAACCCCGCGGCAAACGTACTGAAGCCGCTTCGCATGCCGCACTGCTCGGCGACGAACGCCCGCAGGTCGCGCGCCAACGCCTCGACGGGCGTGAGCTTTCCGAGATCGCCATAGGCGCCGATTCGATACTCGTCGCCGTGCAGCGCCGCTTTGGCGCCCAGGCACGGGAAACTCGGGTGCAGGACGAAAGCGCGTAACGTCGCGTGCAGAACGTGCTGCTCGCGCGAGGCATCCTGACCGCCCGGTAGCCGCACGAGTTGCCCGTCGACCACGCCCGCATAGCTCGCCTGCTCGGGCACGATCTCAATGCGCTGCAGTTTGCCCTCGAACGAGGCTGCCGCTGCAGCGCGCGCGTTCTCGAAATCGTGCTCGCAGAACGTGCGCGGGCGTTGCCGCTCGCGACAGCGTGCAATCGCCGTATCGCACGCCGCCGTGCCGCAAGCGAGTCGCGACGGCGAGCCAACTGCAAACGGCGCGTTCGAGGACCCACAGCGGCGCCAAGAGTGAGGCGGCGGCGGGAAAGATCGCCGTGCCGCCGGCGCGGCGACGTCCGCATTCAGCGAGCGCGATGCAACCGGCCGCCGCAACGGCGAGCGCGCCCCCGCGCCGAGTCGCAAGCGATATGGCGATGGCGGGAAGGATCGCCAGCGCCGTCGCCATCCGCAACGGACGCGCGAACTCGTCGTATGCCTGCCGAACGCGTTGCCGCCCGAAATGGGCCACCGCCGGCGGCCGGCGCGCGACGTAGGCAGCGAGCGCCAACCGCTCGCGTCCGCCGCTCGCACGAATCGTGCGCACGAGTTCGAGGTTCTCGAAGAGAACGTCCCCGCTGTAACCTCCCGCGCGCTCGAAGACGGAGCGGCGCAGCGCCAACGTTCCCGGCCAATCGCCGCCCAGCGCACGATTGCAGAGCGTGCGCGCCGTATCGAACAGTGCGTGCCACGGAAGCTCGTCGAAATAATTTTGGGGACGCACGATGTCGGCATCGCGCAAGGCCCCGAGAACTCGTCCGAGCGAGCGTTCATCGTATCGAACATCATCGTCGGCCAGAACGACCGCCTCATACGCGGCTCGCCGCATCCCGGTCAGCACGCCGGCAACTTTCCCGTTCTTGGCGACGATGTCGGCGTCGACGGGAACATGGAACGCGTACGGTGACCACGCACGATGATGTTCGGCGAAAACGGCGGGCGGCGATCCGTCGACCACGATGATCTGTTCGACGGCAAGGCCCCAGAGGTACGCTCGCAGTTCAGCGACTTCGCCCGGGTCAACGCAACGGCGCCGTATCGGCAACACGTAGGTCGATGAGGCGTGCATCTCGAGGGCGCTTTACCCGCGTGCTGCGATCTTCTACCGCTTAGCGGGTTGCACTCCGGGCAACCCGCCTTTCAGGCGATCGGACGGGCGCCGTCCGTTGCAGCGAACTCACTGGTCGAGAAGCACGGCAAGCTCTACGTCTGGCCGGTCAGCGTTACGGTTCCGTACCACAGGCCCAGAGCGACGCAGATAAAGGCCACGGCAAAGGCAATCGCGTTGCCGAGCAGTGAGTTACGCCGGTCGCCCAAAATTTTCTTATCGTTGGCCAAGATCAGTAGAAAACCGAGAACGATCGGCAAGACGAGGGCATTGAAGGCCTCGACGTACAGTGTGATCCGCACCAGCGGCAGATGCGGTACGAGCACGATCCCCGCGGACAGCGCGACGCAGCCCGCGTACAGTCCATAGAAGCGCTTGGCCTCGAAATAGGTGTGGTTCAGCGAGCACGGCCAGCGAAACGCTTCGCCGAACGACCACGCCGTCGCGAGTGAAACGACCAGCGCGCCGAGCATCGATGCCCCGATCAGTGCCGCGCCGAACGCGATGCCGGCGAAGCGGCCGGTCAACGGAACCAGCGCCAGCGCGGCATGGGCGGCGTCGTCGACGCTGATGTGATGAACGTAGAGCGTTGCGCCGGTCATCACGATGATCGCGATCATGATCGCTTGCGTCGCGACAGCACCGATCGCCGTGTCGATGCGTGCGAAGGACAGATCGGGTAGCCGCAGCCCCTTATCAACGACGGCGCTCTGCTGGTAGAAAACCATCCAGGGCATGATGACGGCGCCGATGTTACTCGCGATCAGCAACAGATAGTCGCGATTATGGAGCGGCTGAGAGCCGAAAATGCCCTGCTGCACGATTGCGCCGGCCGATGGGTGTGCCGCGATCGCCGCCGGGATGAACAGCAGCTCGAGGAGGCAGAACGCGAGCGCAACCAGTTCCGCGCGCCGATAGGCGCCCGTCGTCGCCACCACGATCAGAATCGCCGCGGCGGCGGCGACGAGCGGCGCCGGCGGAACCCCGAAGATCAGCGCGGCACCGGCGATTCCGATGAACTCGGTCACGAGCGCGGCAACGTTCGTGACGAGCATCGTTCCCAGTGACACCCAAGCCCAGCCGGCGCCGTAGTTGTCGCGGATCAGCCGGGCGTGCCCCTTACCGGAGGCCGTTCCCAGCCTGACCGTCATCTCCTGAACGACGAAGAGCGGGACGATCAGCAACAACTGCAGCAGAACGAGCTTCATCCCGAACTGTGCCCCGGACGTGGCGGCGGTCGTGATGCTGCCCGCTTCGGTGTCGGCGAACGCTACGATGACGCCGGGCCCGAGCACAGCGAGGAATCGCCACAGATTG
>JALYUD010000022.1 GCA_030853905.1 Vulcanimicrobiota bacterium | reverse complement strand
GTCCCGTTCGTCGCGCCCCAGGCGAGGTGCTCGTCGTGACCCAAAATGACGCCCGGCACGCCCGCGAGCGTCGCGCCTGCGACGTGCAATCCGGGCGCTTCGAGGTCGACGAGATACCAAATGCCCGGCATGCGCAGCGACAGGTGCGGATCGTTTGCGAGCAGCGCGCGATGGGTCGCGGTCAGTGCGGAACCGGCGACGAAGTCATTGCTGCCGAGCCCCGCTACGGCGTCGTCACCGGGCGCGTCACCGCTGGTTGCCGACAAGGAGCGCGCCGGCTTGGCGAGGAGACGCAGCGGCGGTAAAGGCGCCGTCGGGGCGGGTTTACCGCCGCCGGCCGGCGTGTCGTAGGCGGGATCGGTGATCGGAAAAAACGCGTTGGCCGCCTCCGGTCCGGCGCTTGCGAGCACGGCTGCGCGCGTCGCGATGTCCTCCCAGCCGTCGGTGAGGTCGATGACCGTTGCAAACCCTTCCGCGAGCGAATCGTCCGCCGTCCACGCTCGCGGACGATAGGCGAGCAGACGAAACTCGGGTGGTAACGGCCTCGTCGCGATCGCGGCGTTGACGCCCGCATCAAACGCATCGACGTCTCGGCGCGAAGCAGGCGACATGCGTTCAAACTCGTCGTGCACGATGCCCGCGATGTCATAGACGCGCGCCGATTCGTCGTGCGCGAGTGCGCCGCTTCCAAAAACTTCGGCCAGCGTGCCTTCGATGGCGCGCCGGTAAACGTCGATCTGGAAAAGGCGTTCCGAGCCTTGCAGATAGCCTTCGGCGAACAACGCATCGCGTTCGGTCGCTGCACGTACGTGCGGAATACCGCGCGCGTCGTAGGCGATCGCGACGGGGGCATCGAGTCCCGCTAGAGCGACACGGCCCGTCGGCTCGTGCGCACCGGCGCGAACGCCGGCGACAACGTAGGCCCCAAACGCGAGCGCTACGGCGAGCACGCAGGCAAGGGCTAGCAGCGCGACGGCGACAACACGTCGCAGCGCAATCATCGCTGCGCGAATACCCTCGGCATCGTATCGCTGGCGGGTTTAAGAGTCGATGGCGCGCGCCCTGCAAGCGAAACACATCCCTTGCTTGCGAGCATACGTCAGATATGGTCCTCTGCGCCTGTCCAGTTGCGCTGAAATGGCACGAGCCTTCACGCTCTGGAGAAACCCGTCTCCCTTTTCAGGGCTCCGATTTTCTTCGTGCTGGTGCGTCATTTCGTCACGTTGCCGCGTGTAAGCGTAATGACGCTCGGGGCGACGGCGATGATGTTGCTTGCGCTGACGGCGCGGACGGTAGGGGCGACGGCGACGGCGTTGCGGGCGGGGAGGTCGATGACGGCGTCGGCGACGGCGATGCAACGGGTTTTGGGAAGCAGCCATCAGGCGCGGTCATCGAGACGGGCAGCGGCGACGGCGGTGTCGACGTGAGCCCGAAATCGAGCGGGTACGTCGAGCCGCCGTCGGTCATGTACGTTCCACTGATCGTCGCGTTCCCACCGGCAGGCACGTCGAAGCCACGCACCAGGTAGCGCACCCGCTGCTTCGCGCACTGCAAACGCGTCGGTGCGGCATCGCCGTTGAAGTCGATCGTCGTCGTCACCGGATAACCAATCGGTTTTTCGTAGAGGTAGACGGTCGCGGGCGCTTGGGTCGGGTTGGAAAGCGTCAGGTTGACGTTGCGCAGGATGCCGTAGTCGCCCGCCAGCGGACGCCCACCCGCGCGCAGATTCGGGATCGGCGGATCGCCCCCGCCGACACTGACGGGCGCCGGTTCCGGTCCGCCGACCGCATACGCGAGCGCGAGTGGAAAGGGCTGCGCGATGTCGTAGGCGCCGCGCCTTCGCTTGCCGTCGGAAAGGAGTTCGTCGCCGCCGAGCAGCGCCGACAGGTCGGCTCCCGGCGACAGCGCGACGACATCGACATTGACCGGATTGCCGTCGAGCAGCTCAAAGTCGAGCGCGCCGGCAACTAAATCGCCGGCTTTCAGCGGGGCGTCGCTCGTATAGAGCGCGAGCGGCGTCCCGGCCGCAACGTCGAGATTGAGGCCCGATTGGCGCGCATGGTCGTCGAGAAAATGGTACGTCGCGAGCTGTCCGACGTACATGATTGCGGGGTTCGGCCCCGCTCCGCGCCCGGTCACATTAACGCGTCCCCCACCGCTCGGCGCATCGAGCACGATCGCAACCGAAAGGTTCGGGACCTTAGCTTGATGGTAGTAGTACAACCGAACCGGCTGATCGCGCGATAACGTCCCGCGAAACAGCACACCGGCGCCGCTGAGCTCTTCGGGATCGTCGCTATAAAAGAGAACCGTCGGCGGAACCGGCGCCGGCGGTTCAATCGAAACGGCCGCGTTCGTGATTCCGTCCACGTCGACATAGCGGTCCTTGCCGTCGACGTGAAAGCGCAGCGGCGCGTCGATCCGCTGCCCTGGAACGAGCGACGCGGGCAACTGCACCGGCCCCGCAATGAGCGCCGCGCCGGGCAGCGGCTGCACCGCGCGCAACAGCGCGTTTTGAATCTGCGCTACGACGAAATCGCTGCTCGGATTTCCCGTGAGGTCGAGGGAAACGGTGCTCGGCATGGAGCCCGCATTCGGCGCGACAAGCAAACTGGCGCTCGCACTGGCGCCGCTCGCGTCCATGACCGTCACGGTCGCCGTGCCGTTGCTGATTCCGCGTAACACGAGCGTCCGCGCGACGGGGTCGAGCTGCACAGCGGCAATCGGCGACGAAAGCGTCACGCGCAGCGGAGCCACGCCGCCGCTGATCGCAATCGGTGCGCTCGCCGCGCCCACGTTGAGCTGCAGGCGCGTCTTCGCGAGAACGAGCGGGCCGGAACTCGTGCTCGGTTGCGGCTGCGGTGAAGCGCCCGGTACCGGCGTCGCCGCGGGCGACGGCACGGCGCCCGGAGACGGTGGCGTGCTCGGCCTCGCGCCCGGTGACGGCGTTGCATTTGGAGGAGCCGTTGCGCTCTGCGTGGGAGGCGCAAAGGGGGAAGGCGCTGTGATCGGTGGCGGCGGCGACGGCGGGATGATCGGCACGCGCCCTCATTTGCGCTCGTTCGGTGCACTCCTCGCCGATACGATGCGGGTTATTGTCCTGCGGACCTCTACGCGAAGTATCCGCAGCAAGCATTCGGAGCGTGTTGCTTGTCGCAGCCGCGGACATTATTGAGGCTGATGCGCGCTTAGAAGCTGTTCGCCCAGGCGCGGATTGCGTTGTTGGCTTCCTGCGGTTTTTCGAAGATGCTGGCCGTGGGCGGCTCCGGGAAGAATGACGAGCTTAGAGCCGGGGATCGCCGCATGCATCATCTGGTCGAGTTCGAGCGACCAGAGCGCGTCGTCGACGCCGACGAGGATAAGCGTCGGAACCTTCACCGTTTTAAGAACGGGCCGATAATCCGCGCGCTCGGCGAGCGCGTGGCCGCCCGCCACGAATCCGTTGACAGAAGCCTGCATGACGATGCTCTTAAGTTCGTTTGCGACAGGCCAATGCCGCCGCCATGCCAAGCAGAGACGAAGCTTTAGTCTGTGCTTGAGCCCCCAAACGATCGGCCGAAACGTACTCGCTTGCCCTACGGCGGTGCTCTCACCTGCGATTGATGATGTTGCTGCTTCCTCCGTCAACCGCGTTCGCGTCACATGTGACGAATCGGCACGCTCGCGTGTCGTAGGACCGTGTCGGGCTGGCCGGCTTCCGCCTTGCTAGTGGATTCGGCAAAACCGCGGTGCCACGAGTCCGTCTTCTAAAAGGCGCACTGCTCCCTCAAGCACGCGTCATAGCGGTCAAGCAAGACCGCGTCTCATGTAAGGAGTCCCACGGTGAATGCAGGTACGAATGCTTCCGGGCGCGGCGGCGTAGTTTCCGCTCTATTTCGCGACCCGGCCCAAGGTGGAAGCGCGCTGGCCGATCTGAAAGCTGCGGGTTTTGATCGCGCTGAGATCAGCCAAGTATCCGCCGACGATGACTCGCGCCGCTCGGCGCCCGCAGCCGCAGCTGCCAGCACGGATGATGCTCAACGAAGCAACCTCCCGTCGCTGTGACCGGCATAACGGCGCCCTCCCGCGCTGCAGCAAGTCCGTTTTTTCGCGAGCACGATAGCTCCACGTCGAGCTTCGTCGACGAGCTGATTCGACTCGGCTTTTCCAAGCGCGATGCGCACGATCTCGTCGACGGCCTCACGAAAGGCCAAGCCCTCGTAACCGTCGACGCAAGCGCGAACATGGAAAACGTTATCGCTATTTTGAATCGCTCTAAGGCAGACATCCGCTATGCGGCCGGTGCGCAAGACCAAGCGACGGCGACCTCGGCTCGTAAAGAGACGAGCGATGAGGACCGGGCGATGCAACTGCGCGCTGAGCAACTCGTCGTCGACAAGCAGCGCGTGCAGCACGGCGAAGCGCGCGTACGCAAAGAGGTCGTGACGGAAACGCAGTCAATCGACGTGCCAGTCAGCCGCGAAGAACTCGTCATCGAGCGCCAGGCCCCGAGCAGCGCCGAGCGCCCCAGTGACAAGCCGCTCGGGGAGGAGACGATCCGTATTCCACTTTCTGAAGAGCGGGTCGACGTGAGCAAAAGCACGGTCGTGCGAGAGGAAGTCGAGGTCGGGAAACGCCGCGTCGAGGATATCGAGCATATCACCGACACGGTGCGCCACGAAGAGCTCCAAGTCGACGAGTCGACGGCAACCAAGAATCCCGGCAGCACGACGACGGGTCCGGCAGCGACGTCAAACCCGTCGAACCCCGGCCCGCGATAGGAACGCTTAGAAACGCTTCAGCGGGGAAAGGCGTCGGCATCGGCGCCTTCCCTTTGCACTCTTAGCGCTGCCCTTTTGGCCGGCGCTTTACGAAAGGAACCCTAACTTCATGCAGCAGGTCACCGACTGGAGCTCCAGCATCATTACGGGCGTCACGGCGGGCTTCTCTCAGCTCATCGGCGCGATCCCGTACATCATCGGGGCGCTCATTCTTCTTATCGTCGGCTGGTTCGTCGCCTCCATCATTGGCGGACTCGTCGGGAAATTGGCTCGCGCCGCTCACTTCGATCATATCGGTGACCGTACGGGCATCAACGATTTCCTTGCCAAGACGGGCAAAAAGCTTACGCCCAGCGGCATCCTCGGTACGATCGTTAAGTGGGCGATCTTCCTGATCTTCATCGAGCTTGCCGCCGAGCAGCTACGGTTGCCGCAAGTCACCCAGATAATCGACCGCGCCGTCGCCTTCATCCCGAACATCGTCGTAGCGGTTCTGATCATGCTGGTCGGCGCTTGGATTGCGCAAGTCCTAGGCGGTATCGTGCGGGGAGCGCTGCTCGATGCGAAGGTCGGGGGCGCCAACGCTTTGTCTCAAGTGGTGTACGGCGCCGTGCTGGCATTCGCCATCATTGCGGCGCTCAATCAACTCGAGGTCGCGCGAATCGTCATCGATGCCCTGTATATCGCCGTGTTGGCAGCCCTAGCGCTCGCCTTCGGGCTCGCCTTCGGCCTAGGGGGTCAGCAAGCCGCGGCGCAGCTCACGAACGAGTGGGCCGGCAATGCAAAAGACTCGGCGAAGAAGCTGCAAAATGCTCCTTCTTCAGGGGGCCAGGGGCGCGGCGGGTCGTCGCCGCCCGACATCCGGACGCGGTCTTAAAACAGAATGCGGAAGAACTTGCGGTGCGATGCGCCGGGAGTTTTTTCGCACCCTGTTACCTTCGAGAGCGATGCGCACGGGTTTCCCCGGCTTACCGATCTTGTCTTGGCCGAACCTCTGGTGCATCGAGCACCTCGTGCCGTACGGTTTCGCTGAACCGTCGAACTTCCGTTGCCTCGCACGCGGTTACACGAATCTCCTCCACCGCACGAACGACTTTCACGACCTCGGGCTGTTCCGCATACAGAAGAATCCGCACGTCGGTCGGCTTGTCGTTCACCATAACCGAGCCGTCACCGGGGGCGTACTCGACGTACAGCTCCTCGTGCAGCACGTCGACCTCGACTTCGATGCGCTGCCGCACGGAAACGACCCGTTTACTGATTTTGGCTACGCGGTCCACGACGCGGCGCTTCTGCGCTCGAAGCCGCTCAGCGTGTAACGTGATCAGTTCACCATCGATCAGATCGGGCACCGAAAAAATCTTCTCATCGTACGGTGCGCGCGCGCTTCCGGCGGCGTCGTCACTCGGCGGCCTATCCATACTGCCTCGGCGCTCGACCGGCATATCGCAAGGCACTGCCGAGTTGTCCGCGCGGTAAATGCAACGCGACGCGCCCGCAGTGACGCGTCGGGAAACTCAAAGTCGGCGAGACTTCTCGGCATTTCGATGCAAGCACGGTTGTATCTCCCGTCAGTCGGTGCACAGCGGGGCGCCCCTCCCGGAGCGCCCCGCTGGATCGAGCCGCCTATCGACTCGAACGCTTGCCCGCGTCGTCGCCCTCGACGACCAACTCTTCGTGCCGCACCGTGTCCGAAACGCGCTCGGTGCCGGCTACGGAACGTTTGCCGACCTCGACCTCTTCCGTAGCGAAAGTCTGCTTGCCGACCTTCACTTCGTCGCGAGAAAGCGGAACGGTAATCGTTTCGTCTTTGCCAATCGTTCCGCCGTTTGCAGCGCCCGTGACGGGACGGCGTTCGATCACCAGTTCGTCGTGGGAAACCGGCACGTCGACATCCTGCCGCTCGCTGACAACCCGCTTGCCGATGCGCGCGGCGCCGCTCGCCACCCGGCGCTTGTCAACTGAAAGCCGCTCTTCGCGAAGCTGCAACGTCTGATCGGCGTCGGAACCTCGTGACGCGGCGCCTGAGTCCCGCGACGTGCTTTTGTCGCCGGCACCCCGTCCCACCGAGCCGAGATCCGCGCCGGCCCGCTGCAAGATCGCGGCGGCCTCCGAAGCCCTCGCGTCGGCTTTCACCGTCACCAGCGCACCGCCCCGCGCAACCCCACTCTCGAAATACTTCGCATCGTCGCTCGACATGCCGAGTTCCGTGAGATTCTCGCAAAATTCGGAACCGGTCGAGGTATGATCGCGAAAGAAATCGCTGAGCGGATTGCTCAGCTTCTTCGGCGCTTGGGCCCCCGTCTCATCATCATCGGCAACTTCACTGATCTGCGCGCTTGAAAACTTTGCGCGCTGCAATTCGTCAAGCGCTGCTTCTCCGCGCGCTCGATCCTTAAAAAGGCCCCCGATTGTTTGTCCTGCCATGATCTCTCCTCACACGTTAGGAAATTGCTTACCGAGCGGCCGCTCGGTAAGCGCCCTCGATAATGATCTCGAGCCATTCCGCTCAGCGTAACCGGTGTGCCCACTTCGGGGCGCGGCGAACCCGCATTCCATCCAATGGTTAGAACGAGAAACTTGGCGGTTAATCGGACTCCCATGGGGTAAGGTGCGATTCAGTTCACGAGTATTCGGAGGAAGCACCAATGTCGCTCAAGCCTCGCCGTCTCACGGCAGACGTATGGTATGTAAGTCTCGCTAAGCTTGGCGCCTCGGCAGCAATTGCGCTCGCACTTTTCGCGCCCCCGGTGCCGTCTGCGGCCGCCGGCACATCGTCTTCTGCGAGAACGAATACCAGCGCCTCGCGCTCCGCCACGTCTAGTTATCGACGTCAGCCCCGCACATCGTTGGTTCTGGCGCAAAATGTTCCGGCGAACGCCGCAACGAGTGCAGCACAGACAAGTTCGTCGGCCCAGAATACTGCGACCGGCATCCCGTGGTGGGTTTGGCTGATCATCGCTCTGGTGATTCTGGCACTGATCTTCGGGTTTATGCGACGCGGTAAAAAGAACCCGACCATCAGGACGAGCAGCACCGGCGGCGGTGATGATCCCAACATAAAGACTCGCCAGTAACGACGCCCCCGATTCCGCGGCTCGCGAGCCGGCGCGCCCGAAGGATCGGAACGGACCGCGTAAGTTTCCGTTAACCGCCTGCGGTACTCGGGCGAACGCGGTAGATGTTTCCCGACTGGTCGTCGGCGACGAACAGGCTGCCCTGTGGGCCGACGGCGATACCGGTCGGGCGTCCGATGCGCGCGTCGTTGTTCGCGTCGTTTTGAAAGCCGCTCAGGAATTCACTCCACTGCGCCGTCGGGTCGTTCCAGTTGACCGGCTTCACCGGAACGTCGCCGTTCATCGGCACGAAGGCCACGTGCGGCGCAACGTGATGGCCGTTGATGACGTGCCAACTGCCGTGCGCAGCGACGAACAGACCACCGCGATACGCGCTCGGAAACGCGTGCGGGCCGGCCTGCGCGGGCGGATAGAACGTCGCGCCGATCAAGGTCGAGTACGCGGGAAACTCGACACGCGGAATCACCGTATTCGAACAGTTTGCGCCGGGCGTGTAGGCGTGCTGATTCTCTTCGCAGTCGGGCCAGCCGTAGTCGGCGACCGGCGCATGCGACGTCAATGCGTCGATGAATTCGTACGGATGCCCGAGCGGCAGCGCATCCTGCCCCGCTCCGCCGGCCCAGACGGTGCCGCTGCTCGGGTTCACCGCAAGCGCGATCGCGTTACGGAAGCGCGTTGCGTACGTCGTCATGCCGCTGCCGTCGAGTGCGGTTTCTTGCACGCTCGCGCGCGTCGGATCGACTTCGCGACAGGCGTTGCACGACGAGCCGATGCCGATGAACGCGTTGGTAGACGTCACCGCCACCGATGCCGAGATGTGCACGTCGCCGTCGCTGTTCGGCGCGATCGGCCCCTGGCGGTACGCAGCGATCTGGGATAACGCTTCGGCGCTTTGGTCGCCGCTGCGATACGGCGTGCGCAGGAGACTGTGCTGCGTGCTGACGTAGACGTAGCCGTTCGCATAAGCGACCCCGGCCACCGGGTTGTCGCCGACGTTGGCAAACGTGCCGGGCATCCCCGCAACGCCGGGCGCGTCGGCATTGGGCACGATCGCGACCGAACCGCCGCCGGTCCCGACCAGCAGATCGCCGTTCGGCACGAAGCTCAGCTCACGTGCGCCGCCCACGTTGGCGACGACGCTGACGGTGAAGCCTGGCGGCGCGACGATCGCGCTGTTCGCCGGCGGCGCAGTCGCACCGGGACTCGCCGACGACGACGGCGCCGCTGACGGCCTGGCCGAGGGCGTCGCCTTCGCGCCGCCGCTTGCCAAGTTCTGTGAACCGCCGCCGATGCTCTGCGACGGGTCGCCGCCGCCCCCACTGCACGCCGCGAAAGCGCACAGAACGACGAAGAGGGGCAACGTTCGCAGGGACGGATTCCGAAGGTTCATCACCGTCAGAACTGCGGGCCGGCCACAATCGTTCCTGCGAGCGCAAGCGACGTGTGAGGAACAGCATTCGGAGCGTTTGAGGGCTACGCCTCACGCGCGCGTCTGCCCATCGGGTACCACGCATGACGGCGATGCTCGTCGCACTCCACGGGCTCCGACGCCATGGCGGGAATTCACCTTTCGCGGAGAAGCGGCCTCATCCGATTCTCCGTCCGAGGAGGCTTCCGCCATGAGGGATCCCAGCCGCCGCCGCAACGTCGCTCTCGTCGGCCCGCACCATTCGGGCAAGACGACCCTCGTTGAAGCGCTGCTCGCGGCGTGCGGAGCGATTCCGCGGCGCGGTTCGGTCGACGACGGCACCGCCACGACCGATTACGAACCCGAATGCGTCGAACGCGGACAATCGACGACCGTCGGCTTCGCTCACGCCGCAACGAGCGCGCTCGAGCTGACCTTGATCGACTGTCCCGGCTTCGTCGACTTTTTCGAAGAAACCAAACTCGCGCTGCTCGCCGCCGACGCCGCCGTCATCGTAATCGATGCCGATCCCGCGCGCGTCAAGCAGACGCGTCCGCTCGTCGACTACCTCGACGCACGGAAAACGCCCTACGCCTTCTTCATCAACAAACTCGACAAACCGAGCAGCGATTTTCGGGCCACGCACAAAGCGCTGGTCGAAACGTACGGCCGGCGCGTCGTCGCCGAGCAGATTCCGCTCGGCGGCAGCGGCGAATTTCGCGGCTACATCGATTTGGCCGAACGCCACGCGTACGTCGCCGATAACGGAACGCCGCGCGAGGTGCCGATTGACCGCGAACTCGCTTCACCGGTCGATGAAGCCCGCACGCAGCTGCTCGAAGCGCTCGGCGATTTCGATGATCATCTACTCGAAGAACTGCTCGAAGGCATCGAACCGCCGCTCGACGAGGTCCGCCGCGACCTGCACGACGAGACCTGCGAAAAGCAGATCATCCCGGTGCTCGTCGGCGCGGGTATCGTCGACATCGGCGTCGCCGCGACCGCACTGCTCGAAATCATCGAACGCCAATTTCCCGCACCCGGCGGTGATCCCGACGCGCCGCTCGCCGCGCAAGTCTGCAAGACGCTCGTGCACCCGCAGTCGGGCAAACTCTCGATCGTGCGTATCTGGGACGGAACGCTGTCAGCCGACGCAACTTTGGTCGACAAGTCCCTCGCAGGCACGCCGACGGTTCGCGCCGCGGGCCTCTACCGGATGCAAGGCAAGAAACAGGAGCCGCTGACGTCCGCCGTCGCGGGCGACATCGTAGCGATCGCGCGGCTCGAAGGCGTGCGCACCGGCGACACCCTCGTCACGCAAGCGCGCACCAGCGCGCGTCCACAGCCGGAAATCGCCGAGCCGCTCTACGCCGTCGCCATCAAACCCAAAGAACGACTCGACGAAGCGAAGGTCTCGCAAGCCCTGGCGCGCCTGATCGAAGAGGATCCGACGTTGCGAGTCGCGCGCGCCGAGTTCACCGGCGAATTGCAGCTCCTCGGGACGGGCGACGTGCACGTAACGACGGCGGTCGCGCGCCTCGCGCGCAAATATCACCTCGTGCTCGAAACGCACGAGCCCGCGGTCGCCTACCGCGAAACGATCGCCGAACCAACCGACATCCACTCGCGCTACAAACACCAAACCGGCGGGCACGGTCAGTTCGCCGACGTGGTGCTGCGCATCGAACCGCGCGAACGCGGCCACGGCGTCACGTTTTCCGAAACGATCGTCGGCGGGGTCGTCCCACGCCAATTTCATTCCGCCGTTGAGAAAGGCGTGCGCGAAGCGCTCACGCGCGGCCCGCTCGCCAAGTATCCCGTTGTCGATCTGCACGTGACTTTGACCGACGGTACGTACCATGCCGTCGACTCGAGCGAACAGGCCTTCAAAACCGCCGCCTCAATGGGGATGCGCGACGGACTGCCCAAATGCAAGCCGCTGTTGCTCGAGCCGATCGCCTACATCGAAGCGTTCGTTCCCGAAGAAAGCGCTTCGGCAGTCGTCGGCGGCCTCTCAGCCCGCCGCGGCCACGTTCTCGCCTTCGAGCCAGCCGAGAAGCGCGGGTTCTCCCGCGTCGTCGCCCACGCGCCGCAAGCCGAACTCTCCAACTTCGTCACCGAACTGCGCACCGTCGCACAAGGTCTCGGCACCTACGCCTGGCGCCACGAACGCTTCGACCCGGCCCCGCCGCGCGTCACGGCTGCCCTCGCGGAGGCAGTGACGGCGTAGTTGCGGCGAAACGCGGTCCATTACAGCACGCGGCCACGCGCGTCGGCTCCGCTAAACGGGTACACCGCCATGC